>JACPIA010000005.1 GCA_016188295.1 Candidatus Vogelbacteria bacterium | reverse complement strand
TATCCAGCCTTCAGCATCCGCGAAATGCAGGATCGGTCGCCCGAACCTATGTGTGTATGTGACATCCTTCCAGTGTGAGGCCCCGAAAGGGTGTTGCAATTAGCCTGCAAACTTTGTTGCGTTTAGAGTGAGAATTCACTTACATGAGGTTGACTTTTGTTGCCTAATATGATAGCCTGATTGGCAATAAGCTAAATCGGCTTATTTTGTACACCACAACCGAAAGGAGACGAGAGATGCAGACGGGGACAGAGCAGGTTGCAACGCGTCCTTTCCACGAGACGATCTTGGAGGCGATTCGTCAGGCATCCAGCACAGAGCTGAAATGTCTGGCGACGCTAATCAAGGCGACAAAGGTTCCGAAGGGTCACGACGAGATCGTCGCAGTCTGGAACGAGCGGAGGAAGGCGATGTGTTGGGACGACGAAGATCTCGGCGTGCCGGCTAACCTTCTTGAACAGAAGCAGGCGAACGCGAAAAAGACCGAGGGCGAGAAGAAGGGCATCAACCTCGACGACCTCCAGCAGGAGACTGAGAAGTTGCTCAGTCTCCTCAAGGATCGCCAGCCCGGCCTCATGACGTGGAACGAGTTCATGCAGGAGCGTCTTCAGAATCTGCACAAGCTCGCCGCACAGGCCCTCGGCAAGTAGCAGAACCTCGCTCGCCGCTCCAGTTATTCAAGCGCACGACCTTCGGGTACGGCGCCTTTCTTTTTTAACACAAAATTTCTATACTGACTTTACTTGTCGTGGTCAAATCTTTTTTGCCTGCTCGAGTGTTCAGTTTTAGTTCTGACTTTTTAAATCAAACTTTGTGGACTCGAGGGGACTTGAACCCCTGACCCCTCCCATGCCATGGGAGTGCTCTACCAGCTGAGCTACGAGCCCCTGTTTGAAAAAATATCATATCTTTGTTAAATTTTAAAGACTATGTTTCAGGACTTTATGCTTAAGCAAATGTTAAAGAGTAGTGGTGCGCCTGAAGACCAAATCTCGGCGGTTATTGGTATGGTTAAAAAAAATCCAACACTCTTTAAACAGATTGCCGAGGAGGTCCAAGAACGCGTCAAGGATGGCAAAAGCCAAATGGAGGCGGTAATGGAGGTGATGATGAGCCACAAAGACGAACTGGAACGAATTAAATAATATGTCTCTCTCTATCGGTATTGTTGGTTTGCCCAACGTTGGTAAATCAACGTTATTTAACGCTTTAACCCAAAAAGCGGTGCCGGCCGAGAATTACCCGTTTTGTACGATTGATCCGTCAGTCGGAGTGGTGGCTGTGCCTGATGAGCGACTTCAAAAATTATCCGACTTTTCTAAATCCGCTAAGACGATACCGGCGGTGATTGAGTTTGTGGATATTGCGGGGCTGGTTAAAGGGGCATCAGCTGGGGAGGGCTTGGGCAATCAATTTCTCTCTCACATTCGCGAGGTGGATGCCATTGCTCAAGTGGTACGAGTATTCGAGGACGGCAATATTATCCACGTCGCTGGCGCGATTAATCCGCTTAATGACATTGAGGTTATTAACTTAGAGCTCATTTTGGCTGATATGCAAACAGTCACTAAGCGCCACGGCAGTATTGCGCGGGAGGTTAAACAAGCTGATAAAGTTGCGCTGTTAGAGAATAGTGTTTTAGCTAAAGTGCTCACAGCCCTTGAGACTGGTCAATTAGCTAGTAGTGTAAAATTAGATGATAAAGAAAAGGAGGTGTTAAAAAGTTTACATTTACTTTCGGCCAAGCCAATTTTATACGTACTAAATCGTAAAACGGGTGCTAAATCAGCTGATTTAGAAACTCTTAAAACTTTTATTAAAAACAGTGGCGCTGGATTCGTGGAAGTAGACGCCCAGATCGAGCAAGAGCTCTCAGAGTTGGAGGCGGGGGACAAGCAAACGTTTAAACAAGAGTTGGAGGTAACTGATGATGGTGTTAACGATTTAATTAAATCCAGTTATGAGTTGTTGGGACTAATTACTTTTTTTACCACAGGAGAAGATGAAACCAGGGCCTGGACAATTAAACAAGGTTGGACAGCGCCTTGGGCCGGCACCGCTATCCATACTGATTTTAAGGACAGATTTATTCGCGCTGAGGTTATTGGTTGGCAGGAGCTCTTAAACTCTGGTTCTTATAACCACGCCCGTGACAAAGGTCTCGTCCGCACTGAAGGTAAAGAGTATGTCGTCAAAAATGGCGATGTGATAGAGTTTAGAATTTAGACAACAAAAAACCGCAAGAATAATGTTTGAGTGATGTATACAAGACCGTTCGTTTACCACTACTAAGTCCTCAAACTCTTGCGGTTAGCCGATTCGTGTCGCTCCTTACGGAGAAGTAGGAGATTGGCCAGTCTTCTCTCTACGAATAGATTGATTTTAGCATAATTTAAATTATCCCCAATTATACTACTCAACCCATGGTCTCTATTTCCTACGATCGTGTAAAATAGAGACCATGGATGTTAGGGAAAAGAAAGCTGATTTGAAAATGGCAGTTTTAGCTGTGGTAGCGACCTCAGGTCTATTACTGTGGGCCGCTGTTGCTCCAAATACTTTACAACTATTAAAATCAATTAATAAAAAGGGTAAAAAACGACGTCTTAGTTATATTAATAATCAAGTAATTAGTAAATTAATTACAGACGGTTTATTAGAAAATAAGGAGGGTAAAGTAAATTTAACCCCAAAAGGTGAGATTGTGTTGGGTAAGTATGAATTAGGTGAGAGGGGAATAAAAAAACCTAAAAAATGGGACGGTAAATATCACTTGATCATTTTTGATATTAAAGAACGTAGACGTAAGGTACGAGATGAATTGAGGCTTTGGTTGGAACGACTAGGTTTTGTCCGGTTACAAAATAGTGTCTGGGTTTACCCTTATGATTGCCAAGAAGTGGTCGCTTTACTTAAAGCCGATTTAGCAATCGGTAAAGATGTCATCTATTTAACTTCTGATTATATTGAAAATGATATTTGGTTAAAAAGAAAACTTGGTTTAAATTAAAGTCTCTATTTTCTACGATCGTAGAAAATAGAGACTTATTATTTTGCTGTCGGTTAATTTACTTGAATTCTTTAAAATAAAGAGCATAATTGTGCTATATGAAAAATCTTAATATTCTCAAATGGGCCTTGGTGGCGGGGATTGTGATTGTGCTTAATTTATTTATTAACTTCTCGATCCAACTGGTTTACCAAATGCCAGAGTTTGAAACTTTTTGCCCACAAAAACAAGTTAATGTCATGCCCGATAGTGAGCAGGCTTGTGTGGCAGTGGGCGGTCAATGGAATGCTAATAACTATTACTCGGGCGAAACCAAGCTAATGGTCGCGACGGCACCAGAGATGCGGGGCTATTGCGATATCAATTTTACTTGCCAAAAAGATTATCAAACCGCGCTTGAACAATATAATCGCAATGTCTTCATTATTTTAGTAGCGGCCGGAGTGATCGCTTTAGTGGCCAGCTTCTTTCTCGCTAATACGCCGGCGGTGTCACTTGGTCTCTCATTGGGTGGTGTACTTTCACTTATTATCGGCACGATCCGTTATTGGACCAATATGGATGATTACTTACGTGTCATCATTTTAGGCACCGCTTTAGTCGCTCTCATTTGGCTCGGGGTTAAAAAGATTAAAGAGTAAAATTTAGATTGTGAAAGAGTACGATCATCAAGAGATTGAAGCGAGATGGCAAAAAAAGTGGTGGGATTGGGATATTGATAAAGTGGGTTTTGATCCCAGCAAGCCCAAATGCTATGTCTTAGACATGTTCCCCTACCCCTCGGGCGAGGGATTACACGTGGGGCATCCTAAGGGCTATATTGCCACTGACATTTACTCCCGCTACCAAAAAATGCGTGGTTTTAATGTCCTTCACCCGATGGGCTGGGACGCTTTTGGTTTACCAGCCGAGAATTACGCGATTAAAAATAAAGTCCACCCTAAAGTAGCGGTGGCAGAAAATATTGCTTACTTTAAATCGCAATTAAAAAAGATCGGGTTTAATTACGATTGGGAGCACGAAATCAATACTACTGACCCAGCGTACTATAAATGGACCCAATGGATTTTTTTAAAGTTATTTGAAAAAGGTTTAGCTTATGAGTCGTGGGAGCCGATCAACTGGTGTCCCTCTTGCCAGACAGGCCTTGCTAATGAAGACTTGGAGGATGGTAAATGTGAGCGTTGCGGCAGTATGGTCGAAAAAAAGCCCATGCGCCAATGGATGCTTAAAATCACCGATTACGCCGAGCGCTTATTGGCCGACATTGATGGACTTAATTGGCCGGAGTCGATTAAAGAGTCCCAACGTAATTGGATTGGTAAAAGCGAGGGAGTATTAGTAAAATTCGAAATTACAAATTCGAAATCCGAAACAAAAAATCCAAAAGAGATCGAAGTATTTACTACCAGGCCAGATACTATTTTTGGTGTCACGTTTTTAGCGATCTCGCCGGAGTTGGCTAAAAAGTGGTTGGATGATGGTTGGGAAGCGAGTGAAGAAGTTAAAAACTTTATCGATGAGCTTTTACAATGGCGCGCCACCAATAACTTTAAAACCGATCCGGAGAAGAAGGGGCTGGCTACCGGTATTTTGGCCGTAAATCCGGCTAATAACGAGCAAGTGCCTGTTTGGATTACTAATTATGTTTTAGGTGATGTGGGCACGGGTGCTGTAATGGCCGTCCCCGCTCACGACGAGCGCGATTTTGACTTTGCCCAAAAATATAATTTACTGATCTCTGATGCGCCATTAGTCTCTAGAGAAGAGGGGATTAATAGTAGTGGTGGTATTAATACTGTCCGCTACAAACTCAAAGACTGGGTGTTTTCGCGACAGCGTTATTGGGGTGAGCCAATACCACTAATTCATTGTGAAAAATGCGGTGTAGTGTCAGTACCCGAGAAGGATTTACCGGTTGTCTTGCCTGAGGTGGAGCATTATGAGCCGACCGGTACCGGTGAGTCACCTCTAGCCAATATCACGGACTGGGTTAATACCACTTGCCCTAAATGTGGCGGCCTTGGTAAACGGGAAACTAACACTATGCCCCAATGGGCGGGCTCATGTTGGTATTATATCGCTTATACAGTAAGCGAAAAACTCAAATCCCAAATTACAAATTCTAAAGTTTCGGATTTGATATTTAATGCTTCGGATTTAAACTACTGGTTGCCGGTGGACATGTACGTTGGTGGCACCGAGCATGCTACGCGCCATCTAATTTACGCTCGTTTTTGGCATAAAGTGTTATTTGATCTGGGATATGTCTCTTACCCCGAACCGTTTACTAAGCTTAAAAATCAAGGTTTAGTCTTGGGTGAGGATGGTCGCAAAATGTCTAAACGTTGGGGTAATGTCGTTAATCCTGATGATGTGATCGAACTTTATGGTGCTGATACTTTACGCTTGTATGAGATGTTTATGGGTCCGTTTGAACAGGGCGGGGTTTGGAGTACTAATAGTATGATCGGTATGAGGCGTTTTCTCGAGCGAATCTGGCGTCTAATGGATAAAGTCGGTGAGGTTGGCACTTTAAATTCAGAGACCGAAGTGCTTTTTAATCAAACGATTAAAAAAGTGGGTGAGGATATTATTGCTTTTCAATTTAACACCGCCATTTCCAGCTTAATGATCTTAGTCAATAAGTTGGAGGAGTTAACTCAAGCACCCAAAAATGTTTTTGAGACCGTTTTAATTTTACTGGCGCCGTTTGCGCCACACTTGACTGACGAGCTGTGGGGTAGATTAGGCCACGCCAAGTCGATACATTTGCAAGCTTGGCCTAAATTTAATGAGACTAAATTAATTTCAGAGCAAACCACTATTTCTGTTCAAGTGAATGGTAAAATGCGTGGCACTATCAATATTAAACATGATGACGGAGAAGAGGAAGTGCTTAATCAACTAAAAAATGATCCCGCTTTTGCTAAGTGGTTGGCTAAGGGGATTGAACGGGCCATCTATGTCCCAGATCGTCTTATCAACATCATTACTAGACCATTACTTGACGATGGTAGTAATAAATGATACAACATAAATATATGGCTAAAAACCTGTTAAGTTTTAAACCCAAGGAGATAACCAAAAAATTATTAACTGATTTATCTGATCGGGGTCGCGATGTTTTGGCTAAGCGTTATGGTTTAGATGCTAATGTGCGCCGTTTGACTCTAGAGACGATTGGTGGTGAATATGGCATTACTCGTGAACGGGTCCGTCAAATTGAGAATTTTAATATCTCATTAACTAAAAAGTCAGTTGCCTTTACTAAGGCGGAATCAATATTTAATGAGCTAAAAAAAATGATGGAGCAATATGGTGGTATTGTCCATGAGCAACTCTTTTTAGAGGCGGTCGCTAAAGATAAATCCACTCAAAATCATGTTCACTTTTTACTCGTTCTTTCTGACTTGTTTACTAAATTAAAAGAGAATGATGATTTTAATCATCGTTGGACCACTAACATCAATTTGTCGCAAAAAATTCATCAGTCACTTCAAAATTTGTGCAAAAGTTTTAAAGATACGGACTTAATTTCTGAACAGGATTTGATTGCTCGGTTTTTAATTGAGCTTAAAGATGTGGTTAAAGAGCCGGAAGCTACTAAATTAGCCCATAAATGGTTGGCTCTTTCCAAGCAAGTGGGTAAAAATCCGCTTGGTGAATGGGGTTTAGCTAAATCACCCAATGTGCGCATGCGTGGTATCCGGGACTATGCCTTTTTAGTTATTCGTCAACATGGCTCACCAATGCACTTTACCGAAGTGGCTAAAGCCATTACCAAGCAATTTGGTCGCGTCGCTCACCCCGCCACTTGTCACAATGAGCTGATTAAAGACAAACGCTTTGTGTTGGTGGGACGTGGCTTATACGCTTTGGCTGAGTGGGGCTACTCTCGTGGTGTGGTTTTGGATGTCATTAAAGCGTTACTAAAAAAGAAAGGTCCTCTAACTAAAGAACAAGTCATTGCCGAGGTACTTAAAGAGCGTTACGTTAAAGAGAATACCATTGTCGTTAATCTCCAAAATCCTAAGTATTTCAAAAAAGATAAAAATAATCGTTACAGTGTGATATAATTTGGAGAATGGATTGGACGACAATATCCACTTTGTTGTTGCAGTTAGAGTTTGCGGTCGGGCGCTTCCTTTTACAAAGCGCTTTTGTCTGGATGCCACTCGGTTTGGGTTTTATTTGTTGGCAATTATGGCTGACCTATATTCGCCAATATTGGATCTCGATCCAGGAATGGGTCTTACTTGAGATTAAGATGCCACGGGAGATTAGCAAGTCGCCGGCGGCGATGGAAATAGTGTTAACCGTTTTACACCAAACGAGTGAAGGTAGCTTAATTGATCGCTTTATTAAAGGCCGGGTACGGAGCTGGTTTTCTTTAGAATTGGTCTCTACTGGTGGTACGCTCCATTTTTATATCCGGGCGCAAAGAAATTTTAAAAATTCAATTGAAGCTCAAATTTACTCTCAATATCCACAAGTGGAGGTCCACGAGGTTGAAGATTATGTCCGTAATATTCCCTATGACCCCGCTAAACCAGGCTGGGAGTTGTGGGCGGCAGAACTTAAATTTGTGAAAGAAGATGCCTATCCAATCAAGACGTACGTAGATTACGGATTAGATAAAGATCCGAAAGAGGAATTTAAGGTTGATCCGATGTTGCCGATGATTGAAATGTTGGGTTCGCTCGGTCCGTCGGAACATGCTTGGGTCCAATGGTTGGTGGTAGCGACTCGCGACCGCTTTAATAAACCGGGGACTTGGTTTGGTAAGCAAAATTGGCGTAAAGAGGCTGAGAAGTTAGTCGACAAGTTAACCGAAAAGGAAAAAGCTAAAGATGAGGGAGGGATTATTACTGGTGAATTTAAGTTAACTACATGGCAACGCGATATTATTAAAGCAATTGAGCGCGGTACTTCTAAATTAGCTTTTGATACTGGTATCCGGATGATTTACACTGCGCCTAAAGATATTTTTAATAAAGCGGTCGTGGCTGGTATTGGTGGCTCGGTTAAGCAATATAATTCGGAGCACTTAAATGGTTTTAAATCATTACGCTCCACTAGTTTTGATTATCCCTGGCAGGATCCGACCGGTCATCGTCTCACCAGATTAAAGAAAAAAATGTTTAGAGCTTATTGTGAGCGTGGTTATTTTTTTACTCCTTACCACCTAAAACCGATGATCTTAAATACGGAAGAGTTGGCAACGATGTACCACTTCCCCGGTCAAGTGGCCGAGACACCAACCTTGGATCGAATCGGTTCTAGACGAGCCGAGCCACCGGCTAATCTGCCGACCCATTAAATTTTATGGATATAAAACGTCACGTTTATCATCGGCGCAATATTATTATTTTGGTTATCGGGTTTGCGATTTTAGCTGTTATTTATTCTGTATATCTGGCTCCGCCACATGATTTTCCCGAGACCGAAATCATGACCGTTAAATCTGGTCAATCAATCCGCCAAGTTGGCGAGCAATTATTAGCTGGGCATTTTATTACTAATCTCGAAGCATTTATTATTTTGGAAAAAATTTTTGGTGCTGGACACGGGATCATTGCCGGTGGTTATTATTTTGACCGGCCGATATCATCCTTAATTATTGCTAAACGTTTGGCTCGCGGCGAATTTAATTTGACACCCATAAGAATTACTTTTCCAGAGGGGATTACAGCGCGAGAGATGAGTCGTATTCTCCAAAAAAATATTCCTAATTTTGATTCCGCTTTGTTTACCAGACTAACTAAAAATCGAGAGGGTTACCTTTTTCCCGATACTTATTATTTCTCACCAACAATTACTACTGATGAGATTGTAGAACAATTAGAAAAGACGTTTGAAATCAAGACGGCGACATTAGCCACTAAAGCCTTATGGAGCAGAAAAAGTTTTAACGATATTATTGTAATGGCCTCATTACTTGAGGAGGAGGCTAAAACTTTTTCTGATCGTAAAATGATCGCTGGAATACTGTGGAAGCGGGTTGCCGCCGGGATGCGCTTACAAGTGGATGCTGTTTTTCCATATATTATTGGTAAAAATACTTTCCAACTCACTAAAACTGATTTACAAATTAACTCGCCGTACAATACTTACCGTTTTGCTGGTTTGCCAGCTGGCCCAATCTCTAACCCGGGGCTTGAGGCGATTAATGCCGCTCTCGACCCAACGCCGTCACCTTATTGGTTTTATCTCACGGGTGATGATGGCAAGATGTATTATAGTGTTGATTTTGACGGACATAAGGATAATCGGGTAAACTACTTGGACTAGTTAAAAAATAAATAATTCATGAAGCGACATAATTTAGCCTTTATTGATTTGGAGACCACCGGCCTTGATCCTCACAAGCATGACATTATTGAGATTGGCGGTTTGATCGTTAAGCAAGTACCACAGGTAGGTAAGGGGCCCGCACTGGAGGTAATTAGTGAGTTTGAATTTAAAGTTAAGCCTAAACATTTAGAGTTGGCTGACCCAGAGGCCTTGCGGATTAATGGCTACAATGACGCGGAGTGGCTCTTTGCTGTAGATTTGGAACAAGCCCTCAAGGTAGTGGCCGAGAAGGCGATTGGGGCTAATATTGTGGGCCAAAATGTGACTTTTGATTGGCTCTTTTTGCAAGAGGCCTTTGCTAAAACTGGCATCCAAAATACCATGCATTATCATAAAATTGATATCATCCCGATTGCGTTTGCTAAGTTTTATCATGACGATCAAATGCAAAATTTTAATTTGCGCGCTTTAGCGGAAAAGTTAGGGGTTAAAAATGACCGCGCTCACACCGCCCTGGCGGACATCAAAACCACTTTCGAAATCTACAAAAAACTGCTAGATATTAAGTAATGAGCAGAGAGCTAATTTATGTCGGGATGTCGGGCGGAGTCGACTCGTCGGTGACGGCCGCACTCTTAAAACAAGCGGGACATGAAGTGGTGGGGGTTTTTGCTCGTGGTTGGGAGCCGGCCAATGAGGAACTCGCCAGAGCCTGTACTTGGCGCGAGGAGCGACGGGAGGCGATGCGAGTGTCGGCTCACTTAGACATCCCTTTAATTACCTTAGATACTTCTCAAGAATATAAACAAAAAGTAGTTGACTATATGTTGGCCGAGTATCAGGCCGGCCGGACACCTAACCCGGACATTTTATGCAATCAAGAAATTAAGTTTGGGGTGATGTTGGAGGCAGTGCTTAAAGCGGGAGCTACTAAACTGGCTACTGGTCATTATGCGCAGGTAGAAGAAGAAACTGGCCAGTACATTTTAAAAACCAGTAATGATCCCGAGAAAGATCAAACTTATTTTTTGTGGACATTGACCCAAAGTCAACTAAAAAATATCTTATTTCCGGTAGGTGGTTATACTAAAGAGGCGGTGCGTAAATTGGCCCGTAAATCTAAGTTACCTAATGCCGACAAAAAAGACAGTCAGGGTTTATGCTTTGTGGGGCAAGTGGATGTCAAAGATTTTTTACAAGCGGAACTTGGTAAAAAATCAGGTCGGGTTTTAAATAAAAAGGGAGAAGTAATCGGCGAGCATGACGGCGCACTATTTTACACCATTGGCGAACGGCATGGTTTCACTATTAATAATCAAACCCCAAATCAGGAGCCATTGTACGTTATTAGTAAAAATATTAAAGCTAATACGATTACGGTTGCTAGTGCTCCCAGTGATAAATCAAAAAATACTAGCTCTAAAATAGAGTTAGAAAAAGTTAATTGGGTAAGTGGTGTAGTGCCAAGCCAAACTAATTTAACTTGCCGTATCCGCCATCGGGGTGACTTTTTACCATGTAAATTAGAAGTAAAGGACAATAAAACCACGGTTATTCTTGCTACTTCTCGCTCTGATATCGCTCCCGGTCAGTCACTAGTCCTCTACGACGTCACCACTTGCATCGGTGGAGGAGTTATTGTATAAATTAAATAGAGAAAAGAACCTGGGCGGAGCCCCGAATCCGATCACCTGAGTTAAGTTAATAATTTCTCCCTCAGCATACCACGGACAAGTGGTTTGTTTTGTTTTTGGAGCTCTAAGTTGAATGCTTCTCTCGGCGTTTTTGTAGTCCAGACATT
>JACPIA010000004.1 GCA_016188295.1 Candidatus Vogelbacteria bacterium | reverse complement strand
TTCAATGTGATTACTCCAAAAGAATTGGCGGATGTCGTCAGGCGACTCAACGATCGAGAACGAAAACGATTGAAATTCAAAAGTCCTAAGCAGCTCTTTCTGAAGAAGTGAAGTGATGCAATTAGAGTGCTAATCTAGTGTACATAAATCAAGGGTTGGTAACACTTCTCTGTAATTCCTGGAGTTCTTTTTTGGTGGTGGCAATGCAGTGTTCGAGACAAGTGAAGGGAGAGATTCCGCCCAAAGATTGATGGGGGGCGAAGATGATTGTAGTAGCGGACAATGGCATAGAGAATACGTCTCCGCTCCTCTCGGGAACTGAAGTGGTGTTGTTGGAGCAGAGACTTGACCGTCTTGATCACCTTATGGTCTTCCTCGTTTCCACCAACCCGGACGTAATCCTCGCAACTATCAACCCAAATTTTCTTACACTTGCAGTAGGTGAATTTTTTATGGGTATTCCAAAAAATCTCATCTCCGCAATGAGTGCATTTGTAGTAAGTTTCCTGTTTTGTTGTTATGGCGATTTCCTTTGGCATAAATGTTATTGGTGATTATCTTTCGCCATTTAATATCCTCTCGAACGCTTCGAGATTGCCCATGGCATCATTGACCGGGTTGTGATCATGCGCCATAACTCGTAGCTTTTTCCATGAGCTTGCATTCGTGAAGTCGCCAACAAGCCCAGCATAGAAATCACCGATCCTCCTTGCCGAATGACCGAATGGGTTTCTACCGAGAAAAAGATGGAAATAGTAATTGATGAACTGCCAGTCGTAAGCCGGGTTGTCGCTCACGAATAGCGGCCTGAATCCCTTCTCTATGACAGACGCAATCCATTTGTCGAAATTTTCGAACGTTTCTTTTGTCGCCCCTGTTCCGTGGAATGTTTGTTTTGGGGGATAAGCGACCGCGCCAAACTCAAAAGCCGCCGCATCGTTGAGTGTCGGCGCCGGACCGTGTCCCTCGCAATCTACAAATATTAAGTTTTTGATGGCGATTTCCTTTGGCATAAATTTATATTAACAAGAAGTAATCCAGTGGGACTTTAACCACATTGGCATCCTCCAGTAAGGTAAGTGAATTTTTGCAGATCACAATGCCGTATTTGGCCGATCCGACTTTCTTCATGGTGCTTCGAACTTGCGTACCAAGCTTTTCACCAACACCAACTTCAATCGGGATAATATTTTTACCGGCGATAGTAAGAATAAAATCTGCACCAGCTTTTGAGCTGTCGTAATTTAAAGCACCGCGACTGTTGGCTACGAACTCCCTGTATAGTGTCATGGCTACTATATCCTCCATAAGACGGCCTTTCTGACTGGCAAAAATCTGTTCATTGCCGGCAACCGAGAGAAATGCTGATCGCATGGCACTAGACATAAACTGGTAGCGTGATGGCTTCCTAACTTTTTTTGAATTCGAACCGTAAGGCATAACACGGATAAGCAACTCGGCTTGCTCCAACACCTCAAGAATATTGGAAACGGTGTTGACGCTAGTCTCAAGCGTTGTGGCAAGTTTCTGGATACTCACCACGTCAGACTCGGCAAGCAGAAATAGTACCCTCTTAATATAAATCAGAGTCTTGGTATCAAAACGGCCAAGACTTTGAACGTCCTGATTGATTACTTTATCTAAGAGTAAGGTAATAGTTTGATAAACTCGCGTCTCATCTTTCATCCGGATAGCGAATGGCAAAGTACCGATCTTCAAATATTCATCAACGTAGTGACGATCTATAGATGACCAAGCACTCACTACGCTTTGCTCATATTTTTTTAGCTTTTCGTACGCATCTTTTGCAGAGTCAGCGTTGAATAGGGCATCTTTAATATTTTGCTTCAGACCTTTGATAGGTAATCTTCCATCACGAATCATCAAAAATTCAGAGAAGCTTGTTGGAAAAAGTTTCTGGAAAATAGAACGGCGGATGACATCAGGGTTTGTCTGCAAAGAAACAGCTGATGAACCGCTACATGCGACAAAAACTTTATTTGACCGGTCATACACAGACTTTAATACCGATGCCCACTTGGGGTCGTATTGTGCCTCGTCGATAAATATAAAAATAGGCTGGGTAAGCTTTTCAAAACTTTCACCAATTATCTTTTCGTAGGCTGTCAAAACATCTTTCAAAGACGAGCCGAGTACGTTCACCACTTCATCCAATGAGACATAGAGCATTCTACGATCGCCGACCTCTTGCTGATGATTTAAGAACAGCTGTGCAAGGATTGTAGTTTTACCCACACCACGAAGTCCTGGGATTATAATCCAACGGTCCTGGGCATTTGGGTTATGCAAAAAATCCCGAAAGTATTTATCAACTTTGACATAAATATTTCTCTGCGGATACTTCTTGCCTTGCTCATCCTGAGTGTAGGACTTAAGCCGGAAAGGGGCCTGTACCAGTTGGTTTTGTACGTATTTAAGGATTTCGTCCATATTTTTGTACCCTTTTGGGGTGATATAGTAACATCACTTACTATACTACTCTACTGATATAGAGAAGTCAAGCACCGGTTTTGTGCCGGCAATAAAGGCTTTTTAGGGTATTTACTAAATAGGCCCAGCCTTCCTTGGCGTTTCCGTAATATGACACTTTTGTATCATTACGGAAATGCGTGCTGGAAGTCACCTTTAAGGTGCTTTCCGGTACAAATATGCACATATAAAGCTATGGCCAAACAGCTAAAAGTGGTAAAATAAATCCAACAGTTAAATAAGTGCCTCACGGGGCAACCTGAAAGGTATTCCGAGTTCAAGGGCTCGCGATCTAACGTCACTTTTGTGATTACGGATCGCGAGCCTTTTGTTTAACTGGAGGATGAATATGAAAATGAAAACGGCCACACTGGCCACAATCTACACTTTTAATATTGGCGTAGCGAGGGACGCGGTCCGAAATGCTTTTGATAATGCCGGACTGGTGTTGACTTTGAAAGAAGCGACAGGAGTCATAAAGACAATAAGCGACGAGTTGCGACAAACTCAACAGGAATACAA
Organism: Candidatus Vogelbacteria bacterium; assembly: GCA_016188295.1. GTDB lineage: Bacteria > Patescibacteriota > Minisyncoccia > Phycocordibacterales > XYD1-FULL-46-19 > JACPIA01. Next base: position 159,955 of record JACPIA010000004.1, on the reverse strand, counting down.
GAAGCATCTAGCCAAGACGGAAAGAATTTTGTCTGGCATACAGGAATACGAGCAACAAAACAAAAGCGAAAGAAAAAAGATTGCCAAGGACGTAGTGGATTATTGGTTTGAAAAAGTAACCACGCCGGTCCAACCGGTCAAAAACAAAACAGTGGTCTTTTTCACGGTCGACAACGAGCTGTATTGCGAACCTAAAATCGATCACTGCTACCGTGTGGAGGCGAATAGCTACCGGGACAAGATGATCCGGACGTTGATAGCGCATAAAACTTATGTGCCGACTGAGACTCTAATAGAAATCTGCGGTTTTGCATCTAGAAAATCACTTGAAAGCGCAGTCGATGCCATGAATCGGATTGCACATAAAGAACTTGATGTCTTTAAAATCGTAGAAGGATATCGAGACTCCGGATACCGGATTTATCCCGGCATAATTTTGAAAAAGGAATAAAACTGCTGGTACTCTCCCAACCCTTCTTAATAACTTTTTTACAAACGGCATGAACAGCCGTCTTTTTTGTTTTCTGAATTTACCTAAAGAGTGTGTAAAGAGATGTGCTCCGCTCGCTACGATATATGCATATTAAGCGTCGAGCGAGTAAAAGAATTAATCAACGATCCCAAGCTCTCTGATAAACAAATTGAGGAAATCAGAGACGGCCTATTTATGCTGGCTGAAGTTATGTTTGAGCAATGGCAGGCAGAAAGAATAAAAGCCAAGAAAGAAAAAGAGGATAAAGATAATAAAAATGAGCATGAAAAACCAACCGGACAACAGCAATAATTTCGCTACCAGCGACTTCTACGCGGCCGCTTTCCTTGTGGCCAAGGGGTACACGTTGCTAGGCATAGACAAAGCCGACTCGCGCCGGTTTCATTTTATTTTTACCAATGAGCCAGATCGTCCCCAGCTGGTAAGCGCCTTCTTTGCCGGTCTGGTCGAGGTCAACGCTAAAGCGTTTGTCACGGCAATCAAGGAACTGAAGTCGCTCATGTATAACGATGCCATGAGTTAAACCGGTCCAACATGGAATATGAATATGGAAAATCTACCTTTCAAAATAGACAATAACGATTACGTAAAGCTTCCCCGAAGCATCAAGACCGCCCTTGTGGACGGGTATTTACGGTTTGAGGAGTATTCAGTACTCGTCTGGCTTTGGATCAATGCCAATCCCCGGAACGGCAAAGCTCATGTGAGCTATGCCGGACTATCTAAAGATTTCAAAGAAAAGTATTCCAAAAATCATATCAACCGGCTGATGTTGAACCTGAAGCGTAAGAAGTGGATATGGTTTGCCGGACAGCAAGGTCGCAGAAGTTCATTCCATGTTGATATTGCCAATTATCCTTTATCTAATGGCACATTTACAGACCTTGCACACTGCCAAAGACAGAAGTCCGGCAGAAGTGAGAGCACTACTGATGAGCAATCACAAGCAGAAGTGCCGACAGAAGTTGATGATGTTCGGCAGAAGTTAGAAAGCGATAAAAGTGCTTTGGTAGAGCGATTTTCATTCAATCAAAAAAGTTCGTTCGGCAGAAGTCCCAAGAACGACAACGAGAAAGAGAATAAAAACAATCGATCGACTCGTCGTCCCGTAAGAAGTTTCAGTCCTAAAAGCTTTGAGGAGGAGCGATGTTTGGAGATTGCTCAATACCTTGAGGAAGCGGATATGAGCTTTATGCTTTCAGCTCTCAAAAAGTATGGATTGGCGAAGCTCGAGCAGACCTACAAGCTGATGCGCGACAGTCCGGAGGGGTCGATTCAGAGAAAAGGAGCGTACTTCAATACATTATTAACCCTTTAAAAGATACTAGATGATACCCAAATGGCAAAAACTGTAGATATAAAAAACGAAAAATACCAGAATGCGATCCGCTTAAAATATGGCGATTTTACCTATTCGGAGATCGCACAACTGCTCAAAGTCTCACACGTCAGTGTCAAAAGATGGTTTCGGTCTGACGGTTTACTCAAGGAGGAATACGAACGATACGAAAAAGAAAGAAATGGTGTCCGCGACCGAGAGACCGATACGGTGCTCGCAAGACACGCCGATACCGCGGCCAGAATGCTGGTCTCACTTATGGGAGCCAGAAGTGATGCGATAAAATTCCGAGCCGCTAAAACTATTCTGGACTTTGTGTTGGGTCCGGTTAATACCAGAGATTATGATCCTTACACTGGTAACGATTATCACCGGGACACCGATCGGATAAAGGAAATACTGGAGAGTGTCAAAAAAAGAAAACAAGCTGTGGGCAACCGAGCTTAGCTTGTCCAACGAATTAGTATAGGGTGTGTTTGAAATCTAGGTCCACCAAAAAAGACATTATGAAAGCAATAATTTACACAAGAGTATCAAGCGACGAACAGGTCAAAGGAACCTCACTGGAACATCAGGAGGAACTTTGCCGAAAATACTGCAAAGAGAAGGGTCTTGATGTTGACTTAGTTTTTTGCGAGGAAGGCCAAAGTGCAAAAGACTTGAGTCTTCAGAATAGAAAGAAATTCCTCGATGCATTGGAATTCTGTCGCAAGAATAAAGATAAGGTGCAGGCCTTTGTGGTGTTGCGAGTCGATCGGTTTGCGAGAAATGCCGATGACCACTTCGCCATCAGAAAAATACTGGCCACCTATGGAGTAACTCTGCATTCGGTCACCGAGCCTATTGGCAACGAGCCAGTTGCCAAGCTCCTTGAAACATTCCTTGCCGGTATCGCCGAGTTTGATAATGCTATACGAAAACAACGCTGTAGCGACGGCATGCTCGCCCGAATTAATCAGGGCATCTATCCGTGGAAACCACCGATCGGATACAAGTGTATGAATTTTAAGAAACATGGCGAGAAAAAGACCTATGCCGATCCGCCTCACGAGGAAATATTCCCGATCATCCAGCGAGCCTTAAAAGAATTTGCCAATGGACTCCATTCGCAAAGCGAGCTGGCAAGGAAACTCGATGAGTGGGGCTTGAAAGACTTAACCGGCAAGAAAAGCTCACCACAGCTCGTAGCCAGAATGCTTAAAAACTATTTGAAGTATTATGCCGGAATTATCGCCAATCCGTGGACAGGCAAAGATGTAGAGGGTTTGCATACACCCATGATCACCAAAGATGAGATGTACCAGATTTTAATGATCCTCTCCGGTAAAAAGAGAGTGATGACGAAATACAATAAATTTAATCCCGACTTTCCACTCCGGAGAACGGTTATGTGCGGATCGTGCTCACGAGGACTTACCGGAAGCGCGCCACGGGGCGGTATGGGAGGCAGATACAACTACTATCACTGCGGAAATAAGACATGCAGTGAGTTTGGAAAGAGCATAAAGAAGTTAGAGCTGGAAAAAGAATTCTCTACCTACCTTGCGCAGATAACACCCAAAGAAGCGTTCCTGAAAGCACTGAAAGAAACCGCCATAGACATGTGGCGAGCCAAGGGCCATAGGTTCGAGCTCGAGGTAGAAAAGTGGAATAAGAAAATGGAAATGCTCGAGGCAAAGAAAAAACGCATCTACGAAATGCGAGAGGATGGGTCCTACACGAAAGAGGAATTCGTGGAGCGTAAGGATGAAGTAGAAAACGAAATGGCCGCTACGAGGATATCGTCCAACGAAGCAAGGATCGAACAGTTCGATCTAGAAGGCACTGTCATTTATGCCACAAACTTTATATCCGACCTCGGCCGACAGTGGTTTGACCTTGTACCGCACCTACAGCCGAAGTTTCAGAAACTAGTTTTCCCCGAGGGAATCCCGTATACACGAGGAAAAGGATTTGGAACCGCCAAATTAGGCCTAATCTACGAACTAAATCAGCATTCTGCTGATCAAAATTATCATTTGGTGGACCCTATCGGATTCGAACCGATGACCTCCTCATTGCAAATGAGGCGCTCTACCAACTAAGCTAAGGGCCCATTTGACTACTATCTCATTTTTTTTTATCTAAATCAAATTTGGTATAATGACCACAATTCCGAATTCGACATAATGAATGACTATTTAACCAATCCCGATAAGCGATTTGCGCCAGTTGCTCACTCCAAAACCTTCAATCGAATTTTGGATACATTGGCATTGAGAACTAAAAAAGTGTTAGACCTTGGTTCCGGCTATGGCGAGTATCTCATCCACTTTGGACCAGACAGTTTAGGTGTTACCTCGACAGTGGCAGAAGTGGACTACGCCAGAGCCAAAAGCATTAACATAATCAAAGGTAATGTAGAACTAATTGATCAACTGATTTTAGACAAGCCATTTGAGGCGATTTGGGCTAATAACTTATTTGAGCATTTACTGGCCCCTCATACTTTTTTAATGAAATTAAAAACGGTTGCCGCAGCTGATACTGTGCTGGTTTTAGGTGTGCCGGTGATCCCCCGCTTGGCCTGGCTGATGAGACTAAGTAAATTTAGAGGCGCTTTGGCCGCAGCCCATGTAAACTTCTTTACCCGAGAAAGTTTAAAATTGACTGTCGAGCGGGCCGGTTGGCTCGTTAAACAAATTCGTCCGTTTATCTTTACTAATTATTTTTTAGATTATTTGGCCAGTTTTTTAGCGCCACATTTGTACGTAGTTGCTTATAATAATGCTGATTTTAAATATCCAACTAAAAAACTTAAAGAATGGCAAAATGAGCCTCACTATCATCAATTACTCAACATCAGCCAAAGTACTCCTAGCCACTTGACCCTTCAAGTCGAAACTTGACAAAATAGGTGGATATGCTAGGATGGTAGATAGAGGCCTGTCCCGTAGACAGGTTTTAGGTCTAAGAAAGTAAGGGGATTTAAAGGGCTTGACTGCCCGAAAACAAAGGAGAAACGTCATGGGTTTCCCGCTGCCGATTCAGCAGAAGTACTCGTTTAAAGAGGTGAATAACTTCACAGAGTCGTTGTTCAACACCATCAGCATGGTCTGCCACCTCGTCGATAGGTTCAAACTCCTCGAGAAGATTATGCTCAAGATTGACTTGGGATTCGAACACCTCGAGCATACCGAGTTTGATCGCGCCATGTCTGTCCTTGAGGATGCCGATCGACATTTTTCCAACGTTGCGGCGTCTTTCATCCGTAAGGCACCCGACACTCGTTTTCAGTATGAAATCAGTAAACTTCGGAATGCCGGTGCGGGCAAGAACATCACCAAATTTGTTCACGACGAAGTCGCAAACTTAAGGGAGATCGTGTCCGCCGAACATTTCGACATCATCGAAGCTGCCGAGCAGTACTCGCGGACGATGGAAGCGGTCCAAAAGGCTCACCAACACCTCGCTAAGCAGGAGGAAAAACGAACTCGCAGGCGCCTCGAGCGCGAAGCGGCCGCGCTCCTCGAAGCCGCCAGACCATTGGCAGAAGCTGGCGCTGTTCGCTGGAAAAAAGCTTTCGAGGGGCTTCTGTCTTCGGGAATTGTTGCTTAGTCGCTCTACCTGCTTTACCACCCGCTGCCATCACGACAGCGGGTGATTTTTTATTCTACTGTCGGTGTAATAATAACCTCCTCACCAATTTTCAAGCCCGATACAATCTCAACCATACCCCCATCACCAATTTGGCCGATAGTAACTACTCGTTCGATAATCTGCTTACCGGTTCTGATCTTAACCGTTGTTCTGCCAGACTTTCCTCCAACTGGCAAATCGGTCTTCAATGCATACACCGGCACCACTAACACGTTAGATTTTTTAGCTGTCTCAATAATCAGATTAGCGGTCAAACCGGTTTTAATCCGCTGATCATCAGTCTTGACCCGCACTTTAATTTTAAAATTAGGCACACCGTCACGGATGGTCTCGCCTTGATCGACTATTGTTACCGTACCTTTAAAAATTTCATCCGGCAAAGCATCAAGAGTAATTTTTACTTGATTACCAATAGACACTTTAGCGATATTGATTTCCGGAATAAGGGCCTCAATTTCAAAATCTTGATTAACCGCAATAACCGAGGTAACCACCACATTAGCCTCGACACTCTCTCCTGCCACCGCTTCTTGTTTAGTAATTAAGCCATTGATCGGGGCTTTAATGATCCCTTTAGCGATCTCGGCGTCAACTTTAGCAATAGCCGCTTGGGCCTCATCAATCAAAGTCTCTTGGACCGCGAGATCAGCCACTGTTGACCGATATTCTTCACTAGCGGCGGACAACTTCCCCACTAGAGCATTAATCGTCAAGCGGGCACCGGCAATAGCGGCTTCGTCATCAAGATCATCTAAATAATTAACAGCAAAGGAGAGGTCGGCTATAAATTCTACCAATTGATTTAGATAATCCTTAGCTTGGGGTGCCAACACCAGAGGATCAGTATCAATCTCTAAGGCTTTTTCCCAAGCGGTTAAATTACGGAGCGCCAAACTCCGAGAGCCTCCTAAACGTTCGCGCAGTGACGATCCCTGAAAGGTGATAACAACATTTGCACTATCCCAACCAGTGCTGTCATAAAATTCGTCAATGGTGGTACCCATGATACTGTCGGCTTCGGCAAAAGTCTCAGTTACCGCATCAGCTAAAGCTTGTTTGGCATCAGCGACAGCCACTTTAGCGCTTACCACTTTAGCCTTATTTTGTTTTAAAGTGGCTTCGGCGCTTTGACGATCGGCGTATAAATCGGCTTGGTCTAAAGTAGTAATCACCTCATTAGCATAAACCCGATCACCCGGTTGTTTATTGACCTGCGCCACCCGACCATTTTTGGCAAACGAGAGATCAACTTGACCCACCGCTCGGACCTGACCACTCGCTTGGATCGTTTGGATTAAATCCTGTCGTTTTACGGTAATGGTCTCGGTATTATGATCTAAATTAAATCCCCAAATCAGACTCAAGACAGCGACAATAATCGCCATCAGGGCGATTATTTTGGGATAACGGCCAAGCCAGTAATTTAGTTTAGACATTAGCCATTTTACTGTAGCACATCTGATATAATCTGTCCATCATCAAGTGTAATCACTCGCTCGGCTAATTTAGTGTACTCCTGTTCGTGAATTACCATCACAATAGTCTGACCTGCTTGATGCAGTTTTTTAAATAAACCCAGTACCACTTGAGCAGTTTCGCGATCTAAGTTAGCAGTCGGCTCATCGGCAAAAATAATTTTGGGTTCATGAGCAATCGCTCTGGCAATACTTACCCGCTGTTGCTGGCCACCCGAGAGTTGGCTGGGTAAATTATCCATCCGATCAACTAAATCAATTTGAGTCAAGGCTTGGCGCGCCTTAGCCACTACTTGCTCGTAATTAAGACCCTGCATCAATAACGGTACCATCACATTCTCTAGTGCTGTCAACTCGGGTAAAAGAGCATAATCCTGAAAAACGTAACCTAGTTCATAAAGACGAAAACGCGTACGATCATCATCATTTAAAGCAATGACATCAGTTTGATCGATAGTAATCTCGCCACTATTAGGCCGATCTAATAAACCCAATTGGTATAACAGAGTGCTTTTGCCCGAGCCGGAGCGCCCGGTGATAGCTAAAAATTGACCAGCTGGAATATTAATACTCAAGTCTTTTAAAACCACTAATTCGCCATCACCGGATTCATATTTTTTAATCAGATTTTTAGCCGTAATCATAAATTAATTTAACGTCCTAAAATAGCATCTAAAGTATTTTGCTTAACGACAATCCGAGCTGGAATGTAACCGGCAATCAACGTGGCAACCATTAAAGCCAGTACTCGTAGTAAAGTGCCATTAACAGTCGCCACCAAGATCCCATCACTAAAGGGAAAGTCAATCGGGTGAGCCGCTAAATAAGGTTGGAGTACGCCAAACAAAATGACGGCCCCAAGCAAAGTGCCGACACTGGCGTAAAAGAGTGATTGAATTACATAAGCAAATTCAATCACCACTGCATCAATACCGATTCCCTTTAAAATACCGATATATTTGCGCCGAGTGATCGCATTGATAAAAATGACGATAAAAATAGTAATCGACGCCACTACCAAGCCGATCGAGCCAATCATATTGCCCAATAAAGCAAAAGTGTCTTTAATATCTTTAAGAAATTTAGGTTGAGCATCAACCCACGTCTGGACTTTAGCCCACTCACCGGCGCCAGTCGCCAAAATAGCTTGTTTAACGATATTGGGATCAACGCCCGGTTTTAAGCGGACTGAAATTTCATCCACATTGTAATCTCCTCGACCAATAATCGGACGCAATTGGCTGTCAACCATAAACACCCGCCGACCAATCTCATCCACCTTGCCATGGATTATCCCTTTGACGGTATACTCACGGGTATTATCGTTTAAAACCAAACGAACCTTGCTCCCCACTCCTACATTGTCGAGTAATTGGAGTCCCGGTGAATCAATTGGTAAATACTTACGTAACAACTGATAGCCAATCACAATTTGATCATAATCAGATGGCGCTAAATATTGGCCTTCGGTAACTAAATTGGAAATGCCGGTTACTACCTCCTCATCCGCCGGATTAATACCGGTAATAATCGCCCCCGCACTCTCGATCGGATCGCGCTCATTAATCCTAGTTTGATAATTAGCCTCAATACTTCCACCTTCCATATAACGAGCGGTAACACCTATTGTCCAAGGTAAAGTTTTAATTAGAGCAATCAACTCCGGACTATGCTCAATATAGTTTTTTTGTTTTAAGGTCGAAATAATAATATCACCGGTGTAGCGGGCCCGAAAAGTATTCTCTGACCCTTGGATCAAACCGACCAAAATACCACTAACCACGACTAAATTTAAAAAGGTCAGAGCCATCACGACAATAATCAACACCGTGCTCCAATGCGAGCTCCGTTTGACTTGGCGAAAAGCCAAAAACCAACCGATGGTAATGGCCGTCAAAAAGTAGCGGAAACGCTTTAGGCGCTTAAATTTAGTCATTGAGGGCTAATCGTAGCACATGATCCAGAAAATGAGGATATTCGATACCAACTGCTTGAAGCGCTTTGGGTAAAAGCGATTCACTGGTCATCCCCGGCAAAGAATTAGTTTCTAAAATATAAATCCCTCGTGGTGTCACCATAAAATCCGAGCGTGAATAATGAGCCAAGCCAAGCACCTGATGCGCCAAAGCCGCTTGACGTGATAATTCTTCCTTTTCGTCTATAGTAAAATTACCGGGACAAACTTCTTGCGTCGTACCGTTATATTTATCGCCATAATCCCAGACTGCTTTACCGGTAGGACGACGAATTTCAATTGGTAATAAAGCATAAAGGGACTTATTTCTTAAACCTTCGACCACGCCCACTGTCGCCTCTTTACCTCGTAAATACTCCTCCACTAACACATTATCAGTGTAGGTAAAACAAGATTTAATAGCATCAGTTAATTGTTGAACCGTTCTAGTTAAAAATAAACCGACCGACGAACCACGATCAGCTGGTTTAACCACCCACGGCGGTGGTAATTGGCGGAAGATAAGAGCTACCACCTCCGCAACATCCTGATCAGCCCGGACTAATTTACCACAAGGCACTTTTAGCCCCGCTTTAGTAAACATCATCTTACTAGTTTGTTTATCCATGGCTACTGCTGAGGCTAAATGGCCAGCACCAGTATATTTAACTCCCAAATCATCAAATAGTTTTTGGATTTGACCATCCTCGCCAAACTCGCCATGTAAAGCGTTAAAAATAACATCCACACTTTTTGCCACTCGATCAGGAGTAGTGACCAGGCCACCCAAGTGCCATTGGCCATCTTTGGTAATTAAAATATCGCGACCCAAATAGTGAGCCGGTAAATGACGGAGGACACTGCCACCAGTTTTAAGCGAGACTTCGTACTCCCCACCTAATCCGCCACGGACAACACCGACTCGGATTGTCCCCATATCGTTATTTTAGGCTACCTAATTTGGCGACCACATCATCCAAAGTAAAGTTGGCTTTGATTAAAAAGTCAGTTGCTCCCAACTTTTTAGCTTTATCAATATCCTCGCGTTGGCCAAGATTGGAAAAGACAATCACCGGCACACCCTTAAGATCATCACCCTCTTTCAATTTTTCTAACACTTCAAAACCACTTTTGCCGGGCAAAAGTAAGTCAAGTAAGACCGCGTCTGGTTTTTCTTTAGGAATTAAGTCAATTGCTTTGTCACCATCCTCGGCCACGGCTACTTCATAACCCTCCTTTTCCAAACGCTTAACAGTTAATGAACGTAAAAATTCATCATCCTCAACGATAAATATTTTTTTAATAGCCATGATTAGGACTTAAACTAGTATAGCTCGATTATACCATAATTGGACCAACTAGGGGTAGCAAGAGGTGGAAAGCGGTACCACCGCCATTAATTGGACTTTGAAACCACATCGTACCGCCGTGTTTTTTGACAATATCTTTGCAAATATATAAGCCTAAACCACTACCATCTGGCTCCATTGATACGGCATTACCGGCACGAAAAAATTTATTAAAAATCTTAGCTTGATCGGTTGATTTAATCCCGATGCCACTGTCCGCCACCACCAACTCCAGACTAGGTTTAGGACTGTTGAGTGCCGTGTCCAGTAAATTGACTGTGACCTCACCGTCAACCGGTGTGTATTTAATAGCATTATCGAGTAAATTTTCCACCACCATTCGCAGTTTACCGGCATCCGCTTTGATAGTCGGTAAAGACTGATCCGGACTAATAAACTGCAATTTGATTTTTTTACTCAAAGCCTGAGGCATAAACTCTTGAACAATCGTTGCTACTAATTGTTTAAGATCAACCGCTGTTAAATTAAGATTGTGGACAGTATCGGGCGAAGTGTCAACCAATAATAAATCATTGACAATCCGAATCATTCGATCGGTACTAAGTAAGCCTTTATCGATAAATGTCTTTTGATCATCAGTAATCGGCCCAAGATCGCCCTTAGAAAGCATATGAAAAGTCCATTTGATCGCCGCCAGAGGTGTACGCATTTGATGAGCGGTGACCGACACAAATTTTGATTTAGTTGCTTCAAAATCCTCTAAGCGATTAGTCGCAAAGGTGGCCTCGAGCTCACGGGCGCCGATCGCCTGCTCCCGCTCCGAAAATTCTCCTTTAATTTTAGCTTGAGTTAACTCTTTGTGAGCTTCTACTTGTTTAATTACAAATTGTTCGCGTTTTCTTAACTCATCACGCTCATGAGCTAAACGTATCACTTCTAAAATCGCCAATAGTAAAAGAAAAGATGGTACCAAAACAATAAGCGCCGACCAAGTCATTAATTATTAGTATGACATAAAAATCTCCCTAGCGCGAGCCAAAGAGATCTTTAAGTAATCCGACCGAAAACTGAATTACATTGAGTTGCCTTTAACACACATCTTGCAAGTTGTTTTGTGTGTAAAGATAAGGTAAATCGCCGAGAGGCCAACCAAAACATAAATCGCTTGGGTAACAGTCGATCCGACGCCAAAAATCATATTAACCACATTCCAGTTAAAGACATCAAGCAGCCAATTAAGACCACCGATGACAGCCAGAACAAAAGCAACAGTGTGAAGTATTTTCATACTCTAATTATAGCAATGTTTTTATTAAAGGAGTAAATTCGACCTTACTCTTTAATTATAACGCTAACCCAATTAAGTGCCAGCCAGTAATCCACAGTAATTAAGAGAAAGACCGAGCCTCGTCAGCGTCGGTTTTTCTCTTGGCAGCTTATTCCTCATTGAGATAAAGTATCCGCGGCGATCTAAAGTGGGTACCTGGTCATCAATCCGAAGATTGAGTGTAATGTGGTCCCTTAATAATGTGATCCGGAACCTACCCAATTGAGGAGTAAACTTGTAATCATATTATGATCCCATCATTTAAATTGTCAATCTAAATAACGTTATCATAACCTGAATAAACTGTTAATAACCGGGTATAACTCTAAACTCAATCAAATAAATTAACTAGAGACTCATTAATCTCCCGTTGGTCAAGATCGTAAAAATTTTGTCCCCGACGATGTAAGTCCCCAGCCAAGTCTTTGCCTACAAAGCGCCAATGCCATGGCTCAAATTGGTAATAGGTATTACCTTTGGGATAAGACAAAATAAAGCCATATTTATAAGCATTATTAATTAACCAAGTATAAGCCTTGGATTGTTCAAACTCTAGAGTAGTCGGTGTCACGGCACCAGTGGTAAAATCGAGAGCCGCACCCAGTTGATGCTCGGAATAACCCTGATCAGCTGAAAATTGATTAGCCCCCGAACCGTAGATTACCTTATAATTGGTCTTTAAATTATACTGCTCAAAAAAAGAACGGTAAGCGGAGATAATTTTAAGATCAATGTCGTCATTATCCGCCGCCCGCAACAATTCGCGCAAATACGGCCAGATATCGGTCTGAATTTTTTCTTCATTTTCGGGTCGATATAAATAACGACTGCTGATTTTGGTTAAACTGGCAGGAATGTAATTCTCGTTTAAAAAATAAATTTTGGAATATTTGCGCAATAATTCAGGGTCAATACGACGTAATTTTTCCAAGACATTGACCGTCGAAGAAATTTCATCGATCTGACTGGAAAAAGTATTATTGCGTTCGCGCTCATTTGCCAACTGACGCGTTAAATAATCATTCTCTCGCTCAAGCTCCAGAGTCTTAAGCTCCCACTCCGTTGCCAACTGTTGCTGATCAATATTTTGTCGCACCAAAAAATAACTGCCACCCACCAGCCAAATTATCAAAATAATAATGACTCCCCGAACGGCTGTCATAGGCACCAGCCTAAAAATCATTGAGTTGATTGCGAATATCGTCAAGAATATCCGGCGGCATTAAATCATCGCGCCAATTATCTTTGTTTTGTCCACGAAGCGTATTGAGCAGACCACTATAACCACCGGGTACCGTCGGTCGATTTAAGTTGACTAAAGAAGAATCCAGTTGGCGAGCGGACGTGTCGACCCAATCAGCTAAAGCAATAGTGCTGGTTGCTACCTTAAACCAACCGTCACCTCCACTAAGCCAGTAGCCATTGCCGGTAAAATCAACTTGGTCGGAGCTGAAATCCCGCTCCAACTCCACTAATTGCTTGCCAGTGCGACTAGAGACTAAGACATTATCATTGATCGAGATATTATCGACGGTACCGGCGCTATTATTGATTAAAATCGGCCGTCGCCATTCGTAAATAATATTATCGGTTAAATCGATATTTTTAACACCAAGACCATTAGTGCCGGAAAGTTTAATCCCCAACGGACCAGTGCCACCGCTTTGATCGCGAGCAATCACATTACCGCTAACTGTAGCACTGCGGACATTACCCAATTCTAAACCAAAACCGCGCGGCAAAGCTGGAGTTGTCGCAATCATATCCGTCCCTTCAAGAATAATATTATCCGTAATTGCTCCGGTCACCCCACCGGCTTTAGTTTCTTGATTACCCAAGACAAAACCAAAAGACACGGCAATCGGATTACGAATAAATAAATTTTCAGTAATCTCACCTCCGGCTCGCGCTTGGAGACCGTGACTGGAAGCCCGAGCAATAATATTACGCCGGACAACCACATTATTATTATCGGTCCGGAGATAAATATTGTGATTTTCTTGAGCGGCATTAGCCGATAAACTGCCTTCGGCGCGCCAACCATTATGATCAAAGACCGATTCCTCAATCGTGAGTCCATTGACCCCCCGGACAAACAAACCCTGAGCCCGACCAGTCGCTACCACTGCATCCACGATAATCGAGCGGCGGATCGTTAATTGACTGATGGCACCATTGAGCGCTTCAATAGCGCCCAGACCATTGGCAAAATAGCTGTCTTCAATCAAAATATTACTACCGGGAGCACGCCATGCTAGCGGACCGGTAAATTTAAGTCCAACCAGTGCCACATTGGAAACGCTAGGTGTCGGATCATTAGCTTTAAGACCAGCTAAAATCGGCCGATTACCGCTGACACCATAAGAACCGACAACTAATGGTTGACTAGAACTGCAACCAGAAAGTTTAAGATCGCCAAAAGACTCGCTCCAGACTTTTCCTCTTTCAAATAAAATCCAGTAAGGTGAACCGTTAGTACAGTTGCGCGCCAAACTCTTGGCTTTAGCGATGGTTTTTACTGCGGTAGCGGCGCTTAAACCATTATTAGTATCAGCGCCACTTTGGCTGACAAAAATAATGTGACCGGAAGCCGGCTGATCAAAACTGGTCCAACCCGAATCAGGATCAGTTAAGTGAGCCAAAAGATTATCAGGAATTTCTGGGATGGTTGGGGGCGGCGGAGGTGGTAATGGAGTATTTGGTGGTTGAGTGATTGGGGTCGTTGGTTGAGAGCTGATCGGTGTGGTTGGAGCCGGTGAACCAGTTGAACCACCTCCGCCTCCGCCAGCCGGACTAACAACCGAACCCGTTCCAGTACTCGTTCCTGTTGTTAAAGCGACAGTAGAAACAGTCGGACACAATATCATATTCAGTTTAGCGAGAGTCGACGGCCAGCCGACCAAAACGTAACGTTTTTGGAAAGATAATAATCCCTGATAGGTCAGTGGCCCCAGATAACCAGTCGGTGCTACGTTTAAAAGGGCTTCTCTTCGCAAAACTTGTTGTAATCGAGTAACATCGCCACCGGTGGTGGTATCGCGACTACCTAATACTAATTGGGTAGTGATTGTTCGACATGAACCCACACTACCCGGTGCCAAGCCACGCACTCGCAATAATTCGGCTAAAATTGCTTGGAGAATTCGTACCTGAGACCAAAGACTCTCAATTAATTGTTCTGGCGTCAACGCTACTGCGGCCGTGAGACGAGCCGTAAGATTACCGACGAGTGAATTAGCACTCAAACTGGAAGCACTAAACAAACCAACACCGATAAGGCCGACTACCAAGAATATCGCCAAAAACCGACGCATATAATGTATTATTTAGTATAGCACTGGTCCTCATTTACAACAAGGATGTTCAATCACCATTGTCAAGGCGAGGCCTTGACAATGAACATCTTCGGCCAAAACCACAATCGGACACCCCAGCCGTAATACCAATGATTTTTTATTTTCCTGATCACTGTGATTTCATTAACGATGCCATGATAAACAAAATGAGTGCCATATGGAACCATTAAGTTAATTAATCACGTATCTCAAAAATCTTGCGTCGACCGGTAACACCAGAGACAAGTCGCACTTGAGAATACGATACTTTAAAATGATCAGCTAATAATTTAATTGTTGCATCATTAGCTTTACCTTTCTTCGGCAACGCTTTAACCCAAACAGTGTAAATCTCTAACTCATCTCCGGCACTTAATAATTTAGGTGTTGGTGTTTCCACCTTATCTTCTCGAGCACTCGGTTTAACCTTAACCGCGATTTTCATTATTTATATAATATAAGTCTGATCTTGGCGAAATCTGAAATGATGTGCCCAGCCATTGTCGGGGCTGGGCGAGCGAACCCTCTCGTCTTCAAAAATGGAGTTCGTATCTGATTCTATGGCTCCGAGCTGTGCGAGAACTTAGAACCGTTATTTTAAGCGGTTGGCACTCCTACGAAATGGAGGCTGCCGTCAAAATGCTCCGGGGAGAAGAACCATTTACGGAGGAAGCGATGAGGTGGATGGAAAGGGTTAAACATTAAATCTGAACTACACAGTAGGCGCATTCTTGATCTGTTTCCTGTATTTCAATCTGCGGTTATCGAAGGCTGGAAGCGTTCCCTCAAGAATATCTATTACTCGTTTGTTGGTGTCGGGGTTTTCGATTGCACCAGGCGAGAAGTCGAAATCATTTTTATTCTTTTTGTCGATGGAAACATGAATAATCTGCTCTGCATCAGCGACGACAGCAAGATTGGGATTATGTGTGGCCATAATTATTTGGCGACGCTTTTTTGCTTTCTTTAGGAAGGTGACGAGAATCTCATAAACACTCTTGTTGTCCAGATTATCCTCGGGCTGGTCTATTACGAGAGGTATATCCCTTCTATCAAGCATGAGGTAGAAAATGAGAAGGAGTCCTCCTCGCTCGCCTGGCGAAAGTTCACTCAAGTCTTTTCCATCAACACGAAGATCATATTTTGTCTGAAGGTATCCGAATCCGAAAAGAAAATCGTAAAAATCCACTGGATTTTTACCTTGCTTCATTTGTCGAAAAACATCCCGAGCTTTACCGTCAGAAGCTAAACCCTCACGTTCGTCGCTATCCAAATGTGATACCACGCTCTGCAGCGTCGCAATGACCTCGTTCTCATTTTCCCAATCATTCACTTTTTCCGTAAGTTGTTTCAAAAGCGTTTTGCCTTCTTCATAGCCATAGAAGCTGCCTTTTACACCTTGATTAATATATTTAAAAAACTCATCATGGAAAATCGTATCGAAACGCAAACTTGCTTCAATCGAAATTTCATAGTCGCCCAGATCTTCAGCATATCGTTCGATCTCTTTATCTATTGATTGCTTAACAGAGTTATAGAAGGAAATCAGTATTTCTTTTTTCTGAAGAACAGCCTTACTTGCTTGGTCCCTACTATTACGCACAAGCCGAAGCTCTTCGGGATAAACGCTGGTAATCCGTTCTAACTCTTGCTTCAGCCCGTTGAGTGTTTCCGGATCAGGTGTAGCGTTATCACCATCAATCTCTTGCTTACGCTTTTGCCACTTTGCTTCTTCTTTAAGATATGCCTGGTATTCGCGGTTTGGCTTATCAAGCTGATCAATAATTTCTTTACGCTGTTTTTCAAGTTGTGAACGCTTACATACCAGACTTTGTTTTTCCGCATTTTCTCTCAACACAGGATCAAGACTAGCAACAGATTCTTCCGTTCTGAGCTGAATTTCAATTTCACCAATCCTGCTAGCCTTGTTTTGGACCACCTCATCAAGTTTCTCGTATTTTGCAGAAAACGTAACAAGGTCGTCGAACCTTATACCGGAGGCAGTTAAAAGCGCGTCATATTTTGGTTTTAGATCAGATATGGCTTTAACCTGCCGTTCAATTGTCTGTTTAAGCTGCCGAAGCTCCTCAGCGTCCTTTGAAACTGCGGTTTGCTCTTTCTGTAATTCTCGAATGCTCGAATCAAGAGCAGCGATCTCTGTTTCAATCTTAGCTATATCAGCTGCGTTTTTTGTTGCTACATCTCCGCCTTCAACTGGTTTCGGAACGACCGTAGGCTTAGTTTTGTCATGCGCAGCGGATTCCTCATTGCGTAAACGAATCTTATCTGCAACTTCTTTACGGTAATCTAAGGAGAGTTTTTTCTCTGCGGCAACCACTTTCTCATTCTCTTCATGGAGCGTATGTTGAGCTAACGCTATATCCTCCCGAGTTTGATTTGATAGGTAGTCTATTAGGGCTTCAAGGCTAGTTTTCCCGTAACGGTCTTTATCTTCAACGTAGCCAAAAATAACTTCATTTAGTTTGTGCCGGAATTCATCGTCTTCGATATTGGAGCATATTTTTTCGAGATACTTCTGAGGCAGGTACTCTACATTCTCCAAAACACTAATATCTGTTTCGGCATTCAATAATCTCACATCGGGGTCACCGGCATACCAATGGAGCTCGCCATTAAAATTTGCCGCACAGTGTCCCTTTAAAAATTTCTCTTTGTTCAAAAAAGAAAAAAGCTCTTCGGTTTTACCATTCGACACCTCATATTTCTGGTTATGACTGTTTCCTAGAAGCCCAATGACATCGGTAAGCGCACTTTTTCCGCTGCCTTTATTCCCGATAATCGCAACCAGCTCCTTATTTAAGGGGATATTCTCGTCCTTGAACCAAGTACCACATCGACCGTCGTATCCCGAAATGTGCGTAATGCGAATTGACTCTATAAATTTTCTGGGATTTGAACGTGCTCGAATTTCTGTATCCGGTTCCTCTCCTATAAATACTCGACATTCGGGTTCAAAAATTATCTGACGCAATCCTTCAAAGGTAAGGTCAGCTTTAATCCATACGGATTGTTTAATAACTACGCCGTCCTTAAGAACAATCTTACCAAGCCATTCATCGAGATCTGCGAAAGAATGGGCATCGCTTCCGGTAACAACAGGTTTCGGCTCAATTTCTTCATCAGTTTCAAACCTGTCCTTATTAAGAAAATAAGCTGTATTGCCAGAATTCCCAAAAAAACCGTTACTGAATTTATCAAGCTCATCAGTGATGACAGCTTTTCTTTTTTTACCTCGCCTCTTGCCGCCTACATCTTCGGTCTCGGTCCGTAGACCATCTCCGTTTACAGCAGTCAACACGATCACATATTCCGTTAAGTCAACTTTGTCGCCAAAAGTTTCACTCAAGGCCTCTTCGATAAATTGTCGGGTAGTTGTTGCTTCTTCGTAATCAGTCTGCGACGAAAGCTCAGAGGCTTTTATATTGCGACCTCCTGACACAGTCTTATTTGTCTTTAGACTCTGGAGAAATGTCCTAATTTTTGCATCTATTTCCGGGGCCGATGGATTAAAGACTAGATGCAAGTTTACTTCTTCGTTCCCGGCATTTACAACATCGTTGGTACAAAGTTCAATATTCGGAAAGAAAGCCTTTTGGGAGTCGGGATATTTTGCTCCAAATTTACCTAAGAAGTTGAAGTAACTATCAGCTGAAAAGTAGTCTGTAATGCCCACGGCCTGAACATCAGAATCCTCGATCTTCTTACAAAAGATATCCCAGACATCCGCACCATTATCGGCTTTATACTGGTCATTCTTTTTGGTGCCTGGTGTGTGGACGTGCAGGTCCCACTTTCGCCATATTGAACCTCTTGTATCTGAAAAGTTGCTCATAACGTTAATTTGATTTTTGATTAAAATAAATTGTCTTATCTATTTTGTTAAAAAGAAAATTCAAAAACGACAACAGATCCAAAGCCGCTTCTCGGTCAATAGGCCAATCAAGTGCTGGCTCGTGGGCTTGGGGGTTGCGGATGGCCCGCATTAGACCTACCGAAAGATGCATAACACCCTCTTGTTCATTCTTTTCAGTTCTTGTTTGTTGCGCGTTCAGCTTAAGCGTACCGGTAAGCGAAAGAGCACTTTCCATTAATCGCGATCCGTACTCAGACATCTGAGACTTTTCTTGGATCTCTTTGTCATAGACCTTGCAGCATTCAAAAACTGCATGAAAATAATTGCCCTCGGTAAATAACTTGCGAGCATGCTGGGAAATTTTATTGTGGAATTTACGGTCATCAAAGATTTTGGCGTTTTCCGGTATGGATTTTGATAAAGATGTGACCTTCTCCCCAGACTTCCGTAGCTTCCCATCATCACCAACCAGCAAGCCGTAAAACCTTAAAATTTGGTTCACTTGTTTACAAATGACCTCGTGTTTTTCTGGAGCCGAAAAATACTCTTGCGGATCACAAAGTTGTTGAATCAGCTTCGCGATATTAAACGTACCGTAAGTCTGTTTTTGCATCGCTTCCAGGGCAGCATAAACAAATCGCCACTTCGTGCCACCATCGTGTGATATCTCCGAAAAGCCTGCTTTACGAAAAAGCTCGGATATTTCCGACCCGGTGTAGTTATCTCCGATTATTTTTGCCAGTGCTTCAAGGGCAGGCAATTTAAATGGTTCTAATTCCATATTCGCTACTTTAGTAATCCACAACCGACTCGCTTCCGTTTTCGTAAGATTTTCGGTATACTAGAAATATAGCACTTTCAGCTTTAAGCATCAATCAAACTTATGGGTATTCCAGTCACTAAACGACAAAAAGAAGTCTTAGACTTCGTAAAAACTTTCATTGATGATCAGGGCTACTCTCCGACTCTGGAAGAAATAAAGAAAAAACTACGCCTTTCTGCTGTATCAACAGTTCATCAGCATATTAATGCTCTCATTGATAAAGGTTATATAAAAAAATTCGACAATCTTGCTCGAGCTATTGAGGTTAATGGCCGAACGGAAGGAGGCTCAAATAATTTTATAGAAATCCCTCTGCTGGGTATGATCGCGGCCGGTGAACCAATAGAGGCCATAGAAATACCAGAAACTATTTCCGTGCCTAAGGATTTTACATCAGGCCATGCCCGACACTATGCATTAAAAGTTCGCGGAGACAGTATGCAGGACGCCGGAATTTTTGATAGTGATACTGTGATTGTCCGCGAACAACCAGTGGTTGATAATGGCGAGATCGGCGTGGCTATTATAAATGGAAACGAAGCTACTCTTAAAAGAATCTACAAAGAAAAAAACGGTATCAGACTTCAGCCAGCCAATGAAAGTTATAAACCTATACTCACTAAGAATGTCGAGATCAGAGGCAAAGTCACGGGCGTATTACGAAACAGGTTCGATTCTCTACCTAAACCGGCCCAGCTCCCCCTGTTCGTCTATCCTCAAAAAAGCGAACAACGATTACTTCAAATACATAACCGAAGGTTTTTGGGCAACAAAACTAAACTCCTCGGTTTTATAGGAGACATAGTAGCTGATAAATGTCGTGGCTATTACAGCTTTTGCGATATCTTTGCGGGTACCGGAGTTGTTGGACATTACTTCAATAGGCCAGATACCAAAATCATCTCGAACGATATTCTTGATAGCAGCTTTACATCTCTCCAATGCTGGCTGAACACTAAAAATTACAACGAAGAAAAAATATCAAACATCATCGAACATTTAAATAACCTCCAGCCGAAGAAAGAGAATTACGTATCGGAGATTTTTGGCGGCTCTTATTTTACTAAGGAAAATGCACAGAAAATTGGAGCGGTCAGAGAAGAAATAGAAAAACTATGTAAAGATGGGGAGATCGACCAAGAAGAGAAAAATATTCTGTTGACCTCATTAATTTACGCAATTGATAAAGTGGCTAATACTGTTGGCCATTATGAGACCTATAGAAAGAAACTTGATACGATACAGAGCCTGCGACTTTTAATGCCGGGCATTGATGTGAAAAACAATCTTAACAACGAAGTTCATCAAAAAGACGCAAACCAATTGATTAGAGAAATCGCGTGTGATGTGCTTTATATTGATCCGCCATACAATTCAAGGCAGTATGGAGATTCCTACCATCTACTAGAGAATATTGCTACCTGGGAGAAACCAAAAGTTGAGGGCATAGGCAAAAAAATGGTAGACCGCGCACATTTAAAAAGTCGCTACTGTTTAAAAGGTGCGGTTCACGCTTTCGAAGACTTGATACAGAACGCAAAAACAAAACATATTCTAGTCTCATACAACAATACCGGCGAGAAAATGAACGAACGATCCAATGCTAAAATACCAGATCACAGGATTATTGAGATTTTGAAGGAGCGAGGAGAAGTCGAAGTCTTCGAGCGAGAATATAAAGCATTTACTACCGGTAAAAGCGAAGCACTGGGCCATACCGAGCGAGTATTTTACTGCAAAGTTACAGGTAAATAATAAATCTATGAAAAAAATTTGGAGCATATCAACAACGGTTAGAAACCCAGAGAGAATCAGGAACTTTCTGGTTGCCCTTAAGCCATTAGATGGCGAGGTTTGGAATCATGATACTCAAAGACGATTCCAAATTCTTTTGATTCAACATAAATTATATGGTGCTGGGAACAAGCAGTTTACAAACAATCTCTCTCGAGAACACAGAGAATTATTGGAAAATTCAGAGACACTTACCTACGAACAGGCTGAAGAAATTTTGAATGCTAGAAATTATGTAGGAGCTGGTGATATGCGTGGTCGACAATCGTTCAATCCGATTAAGAAGATGGGATTGGCGAAAATAGATGATCAGGGTCGGATTCGGATAACTTCTTTTGGAGAGTACCTGCTGGAAGAAGATGCCGATCTTGGTGAAATGTTCTTCAAGAGTTTTCTTAAATGGCAATTACCGAATCCTCTTTCAAGAGATTTTAAGGTTGAAGACGGGTATGACATTAAACCTTTCATTGCGACGCTCCATCTCATCAATGAAGTAAATAAAATTTGTCACGAGCGCGGACTTACAGAAAAAGGGCTTTCTCAGGTTGAATTTGATATTTTTATTCCTACACTTATTAGCTATCAAAATATTCAGGCCCAAGCTCGTAAGGTATTAGAATTCCGAACGGGCCTCGAAAGACTTGCAAATGAAAGAGAAAAGCAAGCGTACATCCATAGTTATGTAAGCGAAAACTTTGAAGATTTTGAAAATATGGAACATGCCAGGGACTACGGCGACAATATTCGTCGTTATTTCCGAATGACCAGATACTTCCACTTACGTGGCAACGGCTATTACATTGATCTTGAGCCAAGGAGAAGTATTGAAATTCAAAAGATATTGGAGACGGACAATGGTTCAAGCCAAGATTTTACAGCGGAAGAATACATTGATTACATTTCTGACATCAATCTGCCGATTCTGCCTTGGGAAACTCAAACAGAATTGGTGCGAATCAGCAACTATACTGCTGATGATATTAGGCAGTATCAAAACCAGCTCAGAGAACAAAGAATACAAATACCTAATTTTGAATTTAAGAACACCGATCGTCTTTCAGTTGAACAACTAAAAGTATATGTCGGTGAATTGAGGGATTACCGTAGAACTCTTCAAGAAACTGAAGATCATTTTGTATCTCAAAATGTCGATAAAGTTAGAGAATACATAGATCGGCTACGCAACATCCGACAGTCCAAAGAGAAAAAGAGTATTGAGCTTGAACATTTAGCTATCTTAGCTTTGAATGCCATTAATGACGCACTTGCAATCAAGCCAAATTATCCGGTAGGAGACGATAACCAGCCAACCTTTACTGCCCCGGCAAACAAACCAGATATCGAATGTTTCTATGATGCCTTCAACGGAGTATGTGAGGTTACTATGCTTACTAACCGTGCTCAGTGGATGCAGGAAGGTCAGCCAGTAATGAGACATCTGAGGGACTTCGAGGACGCAAATAATAGTAAAGATACTTACTGTTTATTTGTCGCTCCGACTTTGCACAGAGATACAGTAAACACTTTCTGGACAGCTGTTAAATACGAATATGAAGGACGTCGACAAAAGATTGTGCCGTTGACAATTAACGAACTCACAAAATTATTGGAAGCGATTATCGCAATCAAAGACCGTGGTCAACGACTTGATCACCGGCAACTTATGAATCTTTACGATTCCATAATCAACTTGACCAGCACCGCACCTAGCTCTGACATTTGGACCTCACAAATACCTGGAGTCGTCGAACAATGGTCTAGAGAAATTTTATCAGCACAAGTATGAAGCTAAACACCATTCACAAAGGCGATTGCCGGACAATATTGAATAAAGACATCCCGGAAGAAAGCGTGGATTTGATTTTTGCCGATCCTCCATACAACCTTTCGGGAAATGGTCTTAAATGGGAAGGAAATAAAACGGGCGGAGATTGGTTCATGGTTAACGAAAAGTGGGACCAGATGACCGAAGCTGAGTACCTAAAATTTACCAAAGAATGGATAGAGGCCTGCAAAAGAGTCTTAAAACCGACTGGCAGTATTTATATCTCCTGTACGTATCACAATATCGGTGAGCTAGTCATGACTCTTAAGACTCTCGGATTCATTCCAAGGAATATTATTACCTGGCACAAGAATAACGCTATGCCAAGCATGACTCGACGCACCTTTACTCATTCTTGCGAATACATATTATTTTTCTCGAAGGGTAAGAAATGGGTATTTAATTACTCTGTTATCAAAAAGATGAACCCCGATAAAGCTAAGGATGGGTCCGAAAAACAAATGCGCGATCTCTGGATTATGCCTATTGTACAGGGTAAAGAACGAGTGAAGGATAAAACCGGTCGATCAGCTCATCCGACACAGAAGCCAGAAAACCTTCTCGAGAGGGTTATTCTTGCTAGCAGCAACAAAGGCGACATTGTCCTCGATCCCTTCCTGGGAAGCGGTACAACCGCTGCTGTAGCCAAACGTTTAGGTAGAAAGTGGATAGGCGTTGAGACTGAGGATAAATATATAAAAGTTGCTGAGAAACGATTGAATAGCATCTAAATACCCACAGCAGGGTGTTGACGGTCCCTGGAGAAATCCGTTAAAATACACATATCAGAGTTAGTTGGTCTGACGGCGACTGAGTTCTCAGTCTAAACGCGACGGGACTACGACTACTGTTATCGGCACTGCCATTTGGCGTGTGCATTTGATGACAAGAGTCGTGGTCCCGTTTTTTGTTTTCCGGCTCGCTCTGATAATAAATAATTTCCCTCTGAGGCTGAGGTGCCTCGATTAGACCGACGAATTTGATTAGACAGATAAAGGCTAGCTCCCGGCAGGGGCCAGCCTTTTATGTTGCCCCAAGAAGCAATCCAAGAATTTAAAACGCTTTACGAAAAACGCTACGGCGTAAAGCTCTCCGATGAGGAGGCTGCTTTGCGCGCGAATAATCTTTTCAAACTCTACAAGATCACCTACATGGGTGAGCCAAACATCGACGACTTCAAAGAAAAAGTAGTGAAAAGCCATGATCTCAACACCAACCACAATTAGCGAAATACAGTTCTACCCGGTTAAACCCCAGGACGGCCTCCTTGGGTTTGTTTCGTTTGTTCTGGACAGCAAATTCTGGATGGGATCGGTGGCCGTGTTCTCCAGACGTGAGGGCGGATACCGGCTTGTGTATCCAACACGCAAAGTGGCCGGACAAAACATTAATATTTTTCATCCAATTAACCACGAAGTCGGCGTCCTGGTCGAGAAAGCCGTCAGTGAAAAAGTAGCTGAAATATTTAGTGAATCATATGAACAAACCGAACCGGACAACACGTGGTAAAAGCTTAAATTTCTTTCCAGCTCCTCACCTGGTCTTCGATGACGACCGGCTGAAGAATTCGCTTACACATGCCGAGCGGGATTTTCTCATGGTTATCTGCCATCTCTCAAACCGCTATGCAAATGCAGACGGCTGGTTTTGGCATACCGACCGATTATTTACCACGCGCGAAGATAAAGAGCGCGGGTTCGCTTCGTTCGGGTTCAGCAGATCAACATGCCGCCGTGTGAGAAAGAAACTTGCCGGTCTTGGGCTGATAGAAACCAGACCAGGAACATCAGAGCGCGGCCGGTGGGCCGGAACTTTGTATCGCCTCAACCCCAGACTTCTCCAGTCTGCCGGGGTTCATAATGAAGCACGGTCAGGTGTCTTAGAGAATCATGGCCCGGGTCCACCATGAAGCACTTAGTAATAAAGATTGAGTAAGAAGGAAAAATAATAAAGCTTAAATAAAGCGAGATGGCTCGTCAAAAATTAAAAAATAGGGGTTGGGCAAAGCTTGGGTGAAACTTGGGCAGATTTTCGAGAAGATAACCAAATAAAAGGCGAACAAAATCGGTACAAGAATAGATACCCAACCTGTAAATAAAGGCGTAAAATGTAAGTAATTAAGTGTTTGACTTCTTTCGACCTTAGGACCATGTTGTGCTTAGGTCGAGAAAATAATTAATGAAAACAATCATATGACAAACAAAGCCAAAATAACCACCGTAATCGCCCTTGTAGCGGTCTTTGGGGCAGGATTCGGGGTTTATTACCTTCTAGGAAACAAAGCACCGCGCGGAGGCACGAATGCAGACGTAGCCTCAATTACGACATTCGAGCAATGCTCTGAGGCCGGTTACCCGATCGTTAAGCATTATCCAGATCAGTGCAAAACTCCGGACGGTAGGATTTTTGTAAATGACAATCCTCCAAGCCAAATAGAGCTTGTGAAAGCCGAGCAAACAATCCGAACGTTCATGGGAGAGCCGAATCTGGAGTTGCAATACACCGGACAAAATAATCATCCCTCGAACTTTGCCGTCTTAAGCAACGTTAAACAGAACGACGGCGGATTTACGGCCGACAATCCCGAAGAATGGGACCGGCCGGTCTATATCTTCCAGCAAACAGATTACATCAACGACCGCTGCGAAGTTTATCAATATCAGGTAACGCAAAAAACGAATCAGGTCGTGGAAATCGGAATTGTCTATCCGATAGAACGCAACGCTACCACGCCAGGTAATTGCCCTGGTAACGGATCGCTGGAAACTCCGCTGAAGACCAAAGCTGAAATCGAACAAATTGCCTTCGCTTATTTCGGCAGAGACCCGGAACACACGAAATTCATGCTTCGCTCCGACATCCAGCTCCAATACATCTCAAGTAAACCAGGCGCAGCAAACCCGGCTGCCAACGAATGGCAATGGGAAGACAAAAACGTCTCACTGCCGGACGGACTGACCGGCGATCCGTGGCAGCACCCGATTGCCAGAATCATAATATCAAGCGGCGGTAAACTGATTTACTATCTGAACACCACCGACTTGTTCCAAAACTAATATGAACCAGGAAGTACAACCAAAACTCAAGTACTTCCTCTACGCTCGAAAATCTTCAGAACAAGAAGACAGACAGGTCCTCTCGATTGACTCGCAAAAGAGCGAATTGGAAGCACTCGCAAAACGGGAAAAGCTTCAAATGGTGGAACGCCTCGAAGAATCCTATTCAGCCAAAGCACCCGGCCGGGAAATCTTCAACGCGATGATAAAACGGATTGAGAAAGGCGAAGCCGAGGGTATTGTTGCGTGGCATCCGAACCGGTTATCACGTAATTCCGTGGACACCGGCTATCTAGTTTATCTCATGGATCAGAACAAGCTCCTCGAAATCCGCACACCTGGACAGGCTTTTAAGAATTCACCGAATGATAAATTTTTATTGAACCTCCTGTGTAGTCAGGCGAAATTGGAAAACGATAATAAGGGCGTGGACGTAAAGCGTGGGCTAAGACGTAAGGTGGAAATGGGCTGGCACCCTGGCGTTGCTCCAATCGGCTACATGAATACACCGGATAAAATGAAAGGCTTTAAAACGATTCGCAAAGACCCGAAGATGTTTCCAATCATTCGGAAAATGTTCGATATGATTTTAAGCGGAACTTATACCGCGCCGCGTGTTCACGAAATTGCTGTCAATCAATGGGGCTTAAAGAAATTGGCACGGAGTGGCTTCTACCGCGTGCTCTACAATTCCTTCTACTACGGCTGGTTTGAATGGCCGGCCGGATCGGGCAACTGGCATAAGGGCAAGCACGAACCGATGATCACTCGCGATGAATATGACCGCGTCCAGGTTCTCCTGGGCCGAGGCAGTAAGCCAAAACCGGAAGCCCATTCATTTGCCTATACCGGCATGATCCGGTGTGGCGAGTGTGGATGCATGGTCACGGCAGAAAACAAGACCAAGAAAAATAAAAACGGCAATGTTCACCGCTACACCTACTACCACTGCACCAAACGCAAGGGTCCGTGCGCTCAAAAATGTATTGAAGTAAAAGAGATGGAAAAGCAGATCACCGGCACGCTCGCTAAAGTCCGGCCGCCGGAAGAATTTCACGGCTGGGCAATGAAGTGGCTTCAGAATGAAAATGGCCGGGAGGCAGCTGATCGAAATGCAATCCTCTCCAATCAGCAGAAAAATTACGAAGCGTGCGTGCGGAAGCTGGATGCTCTTATCGATATGCGTGCCGCTGGTGAAATAAGCGAAGAAGAATTTGCACGAAAAAAATCAACGATCAATCAGGAGAAAGCAAAACTGCATGAGCTTTTGAATGATACTGACGCGCGGGTGGACAGCTGGCTGCAGACGGCCGATAACGTGATCAAGTTCGCAACCGATGCCAAAGAAGCATTCACGGAACGGGGCCAGCACGCGAGAAAAGTCATTTTATCCGCCTTAGGTTCGAACCTCCTCCTAAAGGACAAAAACATAAGCATTGACACGGATTCTGCACTTCTGCCGATGATTCTCGTCTCAAATCCGTCCGCAAAAAATTCTGGCACGTTCAAACCTCCGAATGAAGGCTCTAATAAAGAGAAAAGCCGAGCTTTTAACTCGGCTAATCCCACATGGCTCCGGGAGTAGGGATCGAACCTACGACCAATCGCTTAACAGGCGACCGCTCTACCGCTGAGCTATCCCGGAATCTGGTTTTTTATGAATTGTCTACCTCTGTAACTTTTTAGCTGTTTTTCTCGTTTAAGGGCTAAAAAACGGTCAGGAAGTTTTTCAGTATAGACCACTTCCCACGAGCCATCAAATCTAGAAGTATAACTATTATGGAATATTTTATCGCTGTGCATTTTAAGCCGCAAATTAATATCCCTTGTCTGCCCTATATAAATCTTATTATGTTTAGAATTGTATATAGCGTAGACAATGAACATTAATAGATAAATTATCTTAACCCAATCGCTCTACCTCCGCCAGCTGGCGGAGAGCTATCCCGGAATCTGACTTATTCTAACAGACTCAACTACCACTTGACAATACTAATCATGACTGCTAGTAATACATCGTTGTAGTCCTGTAGCTCAATGTCAGAGCCCTTTCTGATCATGATGGCCTCCTGCTCATGAAAGGAGATGGTGGTTCGACTCCACCCAGGACTACCAACAAAAATCATCTCCCCTCTAAGTCAATTTAGACATTGGGGATTTATTTTTTATCTAATTTTTTAGTTAAATTTTCAGCCTCAACCAATAGTAGCTCGACCTCTTTAAGCCCCTGAGTCCATGTTTTAGGATCGGTAATGTCCACCCTCATGCGATTAAAAAGTGTCTCCGGTGAAGCCGACATTCCGGCACTTAAAAATTCTTTGATCTGCTCCATAAAGCGCTCATCTTGTCGCAACTTAGCTTGTAAAGCCTTAGAGATTAAGAGACCACTGGCATAAGAGTAAACGTAAAAATGATTCCGAATATGACTCCAATAGACCCACCAATTTTCGGCCATTCCCACTGTTTGCTCTACTGCCGGCCCCATATAAGCTCTCATATGCTTTTTAAATATTTGACCAATCTCCTCTTTAGATAAATAGCCTTTCAGGCGATAGGTGGCGTGGAGTTCTTGTTCAAACAAATAACAAGCCACTTGGCGAAATATGGATGAAACATCGTCATTTAATTTAGCCATGATTAGCACTAGACGCTCGCGCTGACCAACTTTATGGATCAAGCGTTCCAGTACGAAATCCTCCATAAAAGTGCTAGCCACTTCAGCGGTAGCTAGCGAGGTATCAAAATCTAAGGCGTGACAATTTTTACGCATCAGCTCATAATTGATAGCGTGTCCCATCTCATGAGCTAAAGTAAGAACATCGCGAAGCTCATTAGTATGATTTAACATCACATACACTGGTTGGGCCAATAGATTAGAAGCACAAAAAGCGCCACTTGATTTGCCTGACCTAGGATAAACATCAAAGCGACCTTGATCTAAGAATTGTTTAACTATGGCGCCAAATTCCGGATCTAATTGAGTTAAAGATTGTGCTACTAATTTGATGGCTGCAGACCAATGGTAGGTAGTAGTCGTACGATTAATAGGCAGATTACGCTCATAGTATTTGAGTTTCTTAACTCCCAACAATTTGGCTTTGAGTTTGTAATATCTCTGAGCTATTTCAAAATTGGCCGATACCGCTTTGAGGAGCGCATCCACGGTAGCCGTTTCAATATCATCGCCCAAATGTCGCCCCGCGTCTGGACGCTTAAAGCCCCGTAGTTCATCATTGACTTTTTTATCTTCCAACAAAGCATTTAGTTCGTGCTCGGCCACCAACGCCTGACGCATTATAATTTGATTAAAAGCCACTGCCGCACTGTCACGGACTGCTTTTTTACGATGAGAGGTTAAAGAGCTAATTACCGAGAGCGGCTGTCTAGTTTTTTGGCCTTTAGGAGTCAACACCACCGCTGATTCGGCGGCCAAAAAAGAAGAAGTCATATCCACCCAGCGCTCGTGCGAACCAGCTGACTTTAAAGTTAAAATCTTTTCTTCCGGCTCGGAGAGGGTATATTGACCAGTGGCAAATAATCGCTCTAAAAAGTGGCGGTATGGTTTAAGTTCTCCGGCCATTAACAAACGCTCCTGCTCGTCACGATCTAATTTAGACAAGCGATTGGTAAAAAACTCCAGTTCATTACCGACCACCATTGCTACATCTCGCACTTTAGTTTTAAGGGCTTTAAGTTGATTATTGTTTTCATCTTGAGCCAATCGCAATGATAAGTAAAAACCAGCCTTACCGGAAGTGCTCAATTCTCGCGCCCAAGTCTCGTACTCATCTAAAGCTTGGCGTAAGATTTTAGGATCAGCCAGCCAGTCATTATGACCGCGCCAGCGGGCCGCTAACATCAAACCAGCAGTCTTGATTTTAGCCAAATCAGACTTCAATTTAGGATCAGTATCCCCCTTATAGAGCGGGGTTAAATTCCACTTATTTTTAGCCGTCATAACTCGCGAATTATATCATCTTAAAACTAGTCAGCCAAAACACTTGACACGATACCATTAGTCTGCTAGTATAAAAAAGGATCAAATTAACAATGGAGGACTGGATATGGAAATAGAAGTAAGATGCTGTCAATGCGGAAAATTTCGAAAGGGATCAAACCGCATTGGAGCGGTATGGGAAGAAAGGCCGGAATTCATCGATGATGGACAAATCTCTCATAGTTATTGCCCGGAGTGCTACGAGAAATTTGTCAAAGAAAACGAATTGCGGCAGATAGCCCAAAGAAAGAGGGTTCGTTTTTGCCCCTTCCCAGTCTTGGCCACCACTACCTAATCCCCTCCCCGATCCGCGCCGGGCATCCAAATGGATGTCCGGTATTTTTGTTATAATAAACCGATTATGCTTAATACTATCCCCTACGACGATTTTGCCCGTTCCGAGCTCAAAATCGTCCAAATCAAAACTGCCGAGCGAGTGGAAGGTTCAGAAAAATTGTTAAAAATAATCGTTGATGATGGCTCCGATACCGACCGGCAAATCATAAGTGGAATTGGTAAGTATTACGACCCGGCCGAGTTACTCGGCAAACAAGTGGTCATTGTCACTAATTTAGAACCACGGATGTTGATGGGTCTCGAGAGTCAGGGAATGCTTTTAGCGGCTAGTGCGGGGGAGACGCTGGCTTTGCTTACCCCCGACCAGCCTCTTCCCCCCGGCAGTAATATCAAGTAAGATGAGTGAATATGGAAAATAATAATACCAATTACGCAATCCCCGTCAGTATCATCATCGTCGGCTTGTTAATTGCTGGGGCGATTTACTTTGGCCCGGCCATACCTCGTGATGATAATAAACCGATTACACCGATAAACACTGAGATTGATCCGGTTACTAGTGTCGACCACCTCCGTGGTGATATTAATGCTCCAGTTAAAATCGTGGAGTACTCGGACTTAGAGTGCCCATTTTGCAAGCGTTTCCACAACACTATGAAGGAGGTTGTGGCTAAATATGATGGCAAACAAGTGGCTTGGGTCTATCGCCATTACCCTATCGACTCTCTACATCGCAAAGCCCGTAATGAAGCGGCAGCTAGTGAGTGCGCCGCCGAGCAAGGTGGCGAAGAGGCCTTTTGGCAATTTATCGATCGGGTATTTGAGGTCACGCCCGGTAATGATGGTTTAGATCCAGCCGAATTGCCTAAAATTGCCGATGAGTTAAAACTAGATGTGGTTAAATTTGAAATTTGTTTAAAAAGTGGCCAATTTGATACCAAAATCGAGGCGAGTGTTCAAAGCGCTCTTAAAGCCGGCGCTCAGGGCACCCCTTACCCGATCGTTTTAGGCCCTAATGGTCAAATTAATACTCTCCCCGGCGCTGTCCCCCTCATTGACGTTACTACGGCAATTGACAAACTATTGAAGTAACCTTAATACCCCATCAAACGTTTAGCTTTGTCGTGGTGGCGAATTTTTTCGTGAGCTTTGGCTTCGATTTGGCGGATACGCTCGCGGGTGACGCCGAACTCTTTACCGACTTCCTCTAGGGTGCGCATTACTCCATCACGCAAACCATGGCGCATCTCTAAAATACGCCGCTCCTTAAGCGAGAGATCAGATAAGATTTCCTCAATCTGATCCCGCAAAATTCGCCGTGAGACATCCTGATCCGGTGAGGCAATTTTGTCATCCGCAATAAATTCACCCAAGCTCGACTTTTCATCATCATCGTCAGTAGGACGGTCAAGTGAAGCAGTACTTTGATCAATCTTTTCAATCGTATGCACTTTCTCCACATCTACCCCCATTTCAGTGGCAATCTCACTCGGCAACGGATCACGGCCTAAATCCTGTGATAAGCGACGGTAAACTTGTTTATATTTAGCAATGGTCTCAACCATATGCACCGGGATCCGAATCGTCCGAGACTGATCAGCTAACGCTCGAGTGACTGCCTGGCGGATCCACCACGTAGCGTAAGTGGAAAATTTATAACCTTTACGCCAATCAAATTTCTCTACCGCTTTAAAGAGACCGAGATTACCTTCTTGGATTAAGTCGAGCAGGGTAAGATCACTACTGCGACCAATATATTTTTTAGCAATCGATACTACTAAACGGAGGTTGGCATTAGCCAAACCTTTTTTAGCGTCATCATCACCCTCTAAAATCCGTTTAGCTAGATCTTTTTCTTCTTGACCATTTAAGAGCTTGTGACGGCCAATTTCTTTTAAGTAAATTTGGACCGAGTCGAGACCGCCGTCAACACGAGTGGTCGTTACTTTAATCTTCTCGGGTACTACCACCGCATCATTCAAAAAACCACCCTCTTCAAGCACATCAATCCCGGCTTCCTCTAATTTGTTATACAATTCATCTAAAAAAAAGATATCTTGTTCAATCAGTGGAAATTCTTTTAACAACTCGGCATAAGTAATAAAGCCTCGACCCCGACCTTTAACAATCAAAGCTCGCTTTTTAGCCTCTAGATTTTCTTTGGTCACCACCACTTTTTTTCCGCCAGCTGGCGGATGTTTTTTAGCTATGACTTTCTTTTTTGGTTTAACTTTAGCTTTAGTTTTATTTTTCTTTCCGCCAGCTGGCGGATGTTTTTTAGCCACTTTCTTAACCGATTTGCGTTTTGGTAATTTTTTAGTTTTTTTCATATATAAAAATTATAAAGTAATCAAATGTAAAGACTGTGAAATATCTTGGCATTTTTTTAGAGCACTGTCCACCGCTTCGGCATTTCCCAATTCTTCGGCCTGGCGGAGCTCCTTAGTCGCCTGTTCCAACTCCTCGCGCAAGACCTCACGTTTAAACTCAAGGAGTAAAGTTCTAATCTCCCCCATGGCCCGTTTGGGCTCATTGTAAGTAATTTCGGCCTTAAGAGCTAACTCGTTTTGTCGCGGCATTAACTTTGTCTTAAGCGTAATTAAATACTCACCCGCTTGTTGCAAAATATCGTCATCATTAGTCCACCAGTAAATACCCAACAACTTTTCAGCGATCATACTTAAACGACTAACTGGGGCTTCGACTTTTTGCGCCTCGACAGACTCGGCACGCGAGATTACTCGCGGCATGGGCACTATCCGCTTTTTAACTTCCTCCCACAATGGCATTTCACTGACTCCAATGGCCGCCGCCACCTTGCTCACAAAATGCGATTGCTCCAAAGCATCGGGCAGACGACTAATCGCGGGCACCACTTCCGCGCTAACTCGTTGTTTAATTGTCCGCGGATTAGTCTCGCTCCGTCTGATTTCGGCTAAATAAAAATCAATAGCGTGGATATTTTTGTCTAATGTTTCTAGCCAAATTCGTGAATCGGTCTTAATGCAATCCGCCGGATCTTGACCGGATGGTAATGGCGCCATCCGCACTTCCAGACCGAGTGATAACGCTAAATCTACCGCCCGCCGTGAAGCTGTCACTCCGGCACTATCAGCGTCAAACGCTATGATCACATTATTACTTAAACGCTTAAGAGCTAATAAGTGACGATCAGTTAAAGCAGTGCCTGAGACCGCCACTGCTTCGGTCGTACCGACTTGATGGGCCATTACTAAATCCATTTGCCCTTCTACCAACACCACGCGATCACGTTCCCGAATCGCTTGTTTAGCGTGAGCAATACCAAATAACGCAACTGATTTGTCGTAAAGCGTCGTTTGAGGCGTGTTGATATACTTAGCAATTTCGGCTTCGCTGGTTACAATCACTCGCCCGCTAAAACCAATCACTCGCCCAACCGCGTCCGTGATCGGAAACATAATCCGACCACGAAAGCGATCATACACTCGTCCGGTATCTTCTTTTTTGATCACTAAACCAGCTAACACTAATTCCTCTTCATTAAATCGTCGCGCCAATAGATATTCCGATAACACTCGCCAACCATCAGGCGCATAACCAACACGGAATTTTTTGATACTCTCTGTTGTAATCCCTCGCTCACTTAAATATTTTTGAGCTGATTCATCATTAGTTAAATTAGATTCAAAAAAATAAGTGGCATCTTCTAGGATAGTACGTAAGCGATCTAGAGTGTTGTCTGTTTTAAGCGCTCCGCGGTCAAAGGGCACCCCCGCTCGATGAGCCAAAACTTCGAGTGCGCCCATAAAGTCGAGTCCCTCAATTTGTTCGACAAAATTAATTAAGTCCCCGCCCTTACCACAACCGAAACAATGATAATTTTGCCGGCTGGGCGAAACAAAAAACGATGGCGTTTTTTCGTTGTGAAACGGACAGCGAGCCCTAAAATTATGGCCGGCCTTTTCCAATTTTAAGTAAGCGGAAACGACGTCCGCGATATCGAGTCGGGATTTAATTTGTTCGACGATAACTGACATCTTAATTATCCTTCCGTATCGGCGCTAGCGGCCGCGACTTTAGTCTCGTGACTCGCCAGACCGGTACCAGCTGGAATCAAGCGACCAATAATAACATTCTCTTTCAAACCGCGGAGCCGATCCAGACCACCTTTAATCGCGGTATCAATTAATACTTTAGTGGTATGTTGGAAAGAGACCGCTGAGAGGAATGAGGCAGTGGAGAGAGCAACCTCAGTAATGCCTAAGATGGTCAAGTCGCCAGTAGCCTCTTCTTTGCCCTGCTTAGCTAACTCCTCATTCTCTTCCAAAAGCTCATTAATCTCAATCACTTCACCGACGGTAAAACGGCTAGCTCCCGGATTTTTAATTTTACGACGCGAGAACATTTGATGAATCATTAGCTCAATATGCTTACGCGAGATGGACACACCCTGCAACTCGTAAATGGCATTAATTTCTTTGATGATGTACTTTTCGGTCTGTTCGCGACCGGCAAATTTAAATAGTGATAAAATATCCGCGGCGCCATCAGATAAGATATCACCCTTTTTAATCTGACTGCCTTTTTCTACCAACAAAGTTCGGACCAGTGGCACTTTATACTCAACCGTGTTATCTTTACTGACTTTTTTGCGATACTCCAAATCAGCCAAAATAACAATCGTTTGCTCTTTGGTATCGTTTTTGATCTCTAATACCTCACCATCAATCTCCGAGATCAAAGCTGGCACCTTAGGAATGCGTCGCTCAAAGATCTCTTCTACTCGAGGTAAACCACCGACAATGTCCACCCCACTAGTACCCACTCCACCAGCATGCTTAGTCCGCATCGTAAGCTGTGTCCCCGGCTCGCCAATCGCCTGAGCAGCTACAATACCAACCGGCTCACCATGTTTGACTAAACCACCACGACCCGGATCGGCCCCATAACACTTTTGACAAATACCACGGCCAACTTGACAAGCGAGCGGTGAGCGAATATGAGCATCAGTTACTCCTTTACTCTCGGCTAAGTGAGCATCCTCACGCGTTACCAAATGACCTTTTTTAAATAAAGTCTCACCGTCTGGAGACACTAAATCTTTGAGTAGGATCCGGCCACGGATACTGTTAGAGATACCCGTATCAAAACCTAAGATATTATCTTTAGTAATCACTCGACCCTCTTTGTCACCACAATCCTCATGGAGCACCACCAAATCTTGAGCCACGTCCACTAATTTACGCGTCAAGTAACCAGCCTTAGCGGTATTAAGCGCGGTATCGGCGAGACCTTTACGCGCACCGTGCGTAGTAATAAAGTACTCAATTGGTGAGAGACCCTCTTTGTACGATGGGATAATTGGGAAGTCGATCAAGCGATTACCCGGGTTGACAATCAAACCCTTCATTCCGGCCATTTGAGTCACTTGGGCCATAGAACCTCGGGCACCAGATTGGATCATATCCAAAACAGAACCATTAATCGGCAAGCCTCCGGGGATCACCTTCTCCACTTTAGACTTAGTCCGGAGCCACAACTCAATAATCATCCGATATTTTTCATCATCCGAGAGTAAGCCCTCATTATATTTCTCTTCAATCAAGGCCGCCTCGGCGCGAGCCTCAGCAATAATCGGCTCCTTTTCCTTAGGCACCACGACATCGTCCAAGCCCCAGGTCACACCCGACTTGGTCGAGAATTTAAAACCAAATAATTTAATTCGATCTAGAATATCGGCGACCACCGTCGGATCACCACTAGCAATTAAGTCCTCGGTTAAACGATTAAGTACTTTAAGATTAATCTCATTGTTAATAAACGGAATCGAATTAGGCAGACTATTATTAAACAAAATCCGTCCGACAGAAGTCTCAAATAATTCGCCAGCCAATTCGCCATACTTCTCTGGTTTACCACCTTTTATTTTTATTTTAGCGCGAAGATCAAGCTCGCCAAAATCATAGGCCATAATCGCCGAGTTAGGACCAGCAAAAATTTTGCCCTCACCCTTACCACCATCAATAATCCTAGTTACCCAATAGCAACCAAGAATAATATCTAACTTCATGTTGATTACCGGATCACCACTACCTGGCTTAAGTAAGTTTTTATTAGCGGCAATCAATTCGCGGGCCTCTTTTTGAGCCTCCTCGGAGAGGGGTACATGGACGGCCATTTGGTCACCATCGAAGTCGGCGTTAAAGGCCGAGCACACTAATGGATGCACTTGAATGGCATTACCCTCAATCAAAACCGGACGGAAAGCCTGAATACCTAAGCGGTGCAAGGTCGGGGCTCGGTTTAAGAGCACGTGTTTGTCCTTGATCACTTCCTCCAAAATAGCCCAGACCTCCGGTGCTCCCTCATCAATTAAACGACTAGCGCCACGGATATTAAAGGCTAACTCCGACTCTAAAATTTTAGCAATAATAAATGGCTTAAAGAGCTCGAGTGCCATATGCTTAGGCAGACCGCATTGCGAGAGCTTGAGCTCAGAACCAACCACAATCACCGAGCGACCAGAATAGTCCACCCGCTTACCAAGTAAGTTTTGACGGAAGCGACCTTGCTTACCGCGGAGCGAGTCGGCCAGTGACTTAAGTGGTCGACGCCCAGCTTGGCTCACCGCCCCCTCACCGCCACCACCCCGACGAATGGAGTTGTCGATTAAAGCATCAACCGCTTCTTGGAGAATACGCTTCTCGTTTCGCAAAATCACTTCCGGTGCATTTAAGTCAACTAATTTTTTAAGCCGATTATTACGATTGATTACTCGACGATATAAGTCATTGACATCACTGGTGGCATGACGACCACCATCAAGCGCCACCATTGGTCGGAGCGCTGGTGGGATCACCGGCAAGACACGCATAAACATCCAGTCTGGACGAATACCAGCCGTCAAAAAGGAGCGGAAAAGGTTAAACCGCTTTTGTAATTTAGGCCGTTCAAGTGCTGAAGCTTTTTCCAACAAGCCTTGGATTTTAACCAACTCGGCCTCAATATTGATCGACTTAAAAATATTCTCTACCGCTTCCGCGCCAATACCCGCTTCAAACACCGAACCATATTTAAGAGACAAACGGTGATAAGTTAACTCATCAAGTACTTTCCACGGAATCAAGGACTCGATTTGACGGCGGGCTTCAAGTAATGATAGTTTGAGTCGTTCTTTAGCCTCCGGATCTTCAAGGGCCTTAATTTTATTTTTAAACTCATTATCGAGCTCTTTAAGGACTGTAATTTTTTCTTCCTCATTTACTTTAGTAATAATATAACCGGCAAAATAAACTACTTTTTCCAACTCCGGGATCGAAATATCAAGAACTAAACCAATTCGCGACGGAATACCGCGCAAAAACCAAATATGTGCCACCGGCGAAGCCAACTCAATATGGCCCATACGCTCACGACGGACAATCGAGCGAGTAACTTCGACACCGCATTTTTCACAAATAATATCTTTGTAACGAATACGCTTGTACTTACCGCAGTAACACTCAAAATCTTTTTCCGGACCAAAAATACGTTCATCAAAGAGGCCTCCGCGCTCGGCCCGGCCACTACGATAGTTAATCGTTTCCGGTTTGGTAATTTCACCATAAGACCACTCACGGATCCGTTCTGGGGAAGCAAGCTTAAGCGAGATGGCATTAAAGTCGGTAATCCGATCGCCTTTTTTATTAGTAGTAGGTAATGACATATATTTAGATCTTTTTTAGGTCAATGTCTAAAGCCAAACCGCGCAACTCGTTTAACATCACATTAAAAGAGGCCGGTAAATTGGGCGGTCGGATAATTTCACCCTTAATGATAGCGTCAAAAGTAGCCGACCGACCGACAATATCATCGGACTTAATGGTCAACATCTCACGCAAAGTGTGCGAGGCACCATAGCCCTCCAAGGCCCACACTTCCATCTCGCCAAAACGTTGACCACCGCCCTGGGAGCGACCACCGAGTGGTTGTTGAGTGATCAGCGAGTATGGACCAATGGAGCGCATGTGAATTTTATCTTCCACCATGTGGGCCAATTTAAGAATATACATATAACCGATCGCGATCGGTTGATCAAATTGTTCGCCAGTATGACCATCGAATAAGGTCACTTTACCCGAGCGATCAAAACCGGCCGTCATCAACTCTTGTTTGATCTCCTCATCAGTCACCCCCATAAAGGTTGGGGTTATCGCTTGATAACCTAAAGTGTTAGCGGCTAAACCAAGATGCATCTCAAAAATCTGGCCCAAGTTCATTCGACTAGGGACACCAAGTGGCGTCAAAATAATATCGACCGGACGACCAGAAACGTCGTAAGGCATATCCTCTTCTGGTAAAATGCGGGAAATTACACCCTTATTGCCGTGACGGCCGGCCAGTTTGTCTCCGACCGATATATTACGCAATTGTGCAACTTCAACGTGAATGCGTTTGATAATCCCGGACTCTAATTTATCTCCGGCTTCACGCGAAAAGATTTTAATACTCACAACTCGACCCTTTTTACCATGAGGCATTCGACGGGAAGTATCTTTGACATCGCGTGCCTTCTCACCAAAAATTGAACGAAGCAACCTTTCCTCCGGAGTCAACTCGGTTTCGCCTTTAGGGGTAATTTTACCAACTAAAATATCATTAGGCCCTACTTCAGCACCAATGCGGACAATACCTTCCTCGTCCAAGTTACGTAATTTACTCTCACCCACATTGGGAATATCGTGGGTGGTAATTTCGGGACCAAGTTTAGTATCGCGGACATCAATATCAAATTCCTCAATATAAATACTCGACAATTTATTATTTTTAACCATTCGCTCGGAGATAATGATCGCGTCCTCGTAGTTAGCGCCACCCCAAGACATAAAAGCCACCAAGGCATTTTGACCAAGAGCCATTTGACCATCCACTGTGGATGAGGTATCACATAAAATGTGACCTTTTTTTAGCACATCGCCCACATTGACCACTGGCCGTTGATGGAAAATAGTATTGTCATTAGTTTTACGAAAGTTAGCAAATGGATACTCATCCAGCTCATTATCATCAGTTTTAATGATCACCCTAGTACCATCAGCTACTGTTACCGTACCAGCACGACGAGCAGTAATTAAGCGACCAGAGTCGACGGCAGCCTTCTTCTCCATCCCAGTCGCAACCAATGGTGCTTCAGGAACAATGCAAGGCACCGCTTGCTTTTGCATATTGGAACCCATCAGCGCCCGATTAGCGTCATCGTGCTCCAAAAATGGAATCATCGAGGTAGCAATGGAGTAAGCCTGATTAGCGGCCACATCAATTAAATCTATCTTCTCGCGAGCCACCATACCTGGCTTAGTTAAGATCCGCGCCTCCACTTCAGAATTAAGTAATTTACCTTTGTCATCGTAAGGCGTACCAGCGTGAGCAATAGCATATTTTTCCTCATCCAAGGCATTTAAGTACACGATCTCATTGGTGATCACTCCGTTTTTAACTTTAGCGTAGGGGACTTCAATAATGCCATAAGCATTGACCCGAGCATAAGTGGCTAAGTGTAAAATCAGACCGATATTTGGACCTTCGGGTGTATGGATGGGACAGACACGGCCATAATGCGAGGTGTGAACATCGCGCACCTCAAGACCGGCGCGCTCACGAGTGAGACCTCCCGGACCGAGGGCCGATAGAGTGCGTAAATGTTCGATCTCGGAGAGAGCATTCTCTTGATTCATAAACTGCGATAATTGGTTGGTGGTAAAAAATTCTTTAAGACGAGCTTGGAGCGGACGTGGCGAAATTAATTGCACCGGTAACATCGTGGTTGACTCCACGGTCGACATCCGATCTTGGATATTGCGCTTCATCTGCGTCATGCCGATACGCAATTTTTGTTGGAACATTTCACCAATCGAGCGCACCCGACGGAAACCTAAGTTATCAATATCGTCCTCTTGAGCCCCTTTAGTAGTGTTGAGTTTAATAATGTGAGCAATAATAATAACCAAGTCAGCGAGGGACAAAACCCGACCCTCTTTATCCCCCACTTCGGGTAGCTCAAAGCGTTGATTAAAGCGGAAGCGGCCCACGGCCGAAAAGTCATATTTATCGCGACCAAACAAAGTCCCCACAAACTCCTTAGAATTAGCGACAGTGGCTAAATCACTGTCTCGGAGACGCTTATAAATCTCAATGTAGGCCTCGTCAGCCGTTTTAGCATGATCTTTCTCCAGAGTTTTTTTAATCGCCGTGGCATCAACGCCAGCTTTATCAAACAAAGCGACAATTTGCTCATCAGTGAGAGCTTGTTCCGCCAAAGCAGCTAAGACCCGGAGTAAAGCACTGACTGGGAACTTGCGTTTGCGATCAATCCGGACGTAAATAGCATCGTCCACCTCGGTCTCAAGCTCAACCCACGCACCCCGCGCCGGGATAATCTTAGCGCCAAAGTACTTGCGACCCTTAATCTCATTAGCGGTAAAAAAGACACCGGAACTACGAGCAATTTGTGGTACCACGACGCGCTCAATACCATTAATAATAAACGTACCGTGCGCCGTCATGATTGGGAAGTCGGCCAAGAAAATTTCTTGCTCCTTATCCTGATTAAGCGTCTTATTTTTTAACTTAACGCGCACACGAAGAGCGGCCTCATAAGATAACTTATTGGCTTTAGCATGATTCTCATTAAAACGCGGTTCGTCGATTTGAAAACCCTCAAAGGTTAACTCAAACTTTTTCTCGGAATAATCCTTTACTGGCGAAAATTCGGCAAAGAGCTCTTTAAGTCCCTCCTTAACCAACCACTGATAGGACTTAGTTTGGAGCTCAGTCAAATTAGGCATCTCGGACAAATATTTTTTGTGCCGAGAGAATATTTTTTGTTTAATCATAGCCAAGGCAATGGCAAATATTAAAAACAGATACCAACCCCGAGACCGGCTCGGGGGTAGGCGGGCTAATAATCAAAATATGGCTTGATTCGCGAGACGTTACTCAATCAAAAGCTAATCAAGAATAGTATAGACAAGTCGGTTAAGTATGTCAAATTTAGTTATCCACTTGCCTTTTACCCCCTGCCCCGATC
Source organism: Candidatus Vogelbacteria bacterium (assembly GCA_016188295.1). GTDB lineage: Bacteria > Patescibacteriota > Minisyncoccia > Phycocordibacterales > XYD1-FULL-46-19 > JACPIA01. The sequence continues at coordinate 118,370 of JACPIA010000004.1, read as the reverse complement.
TACGTTATCCACAGGACCTTGACTTTTGCGTTTCCACTCGTCTATCTTTTTGTGATCTCCGGAAAGCAATACTTTTGGCACCGGGTATTTTTTATTTTTCCATATTAAAACTTCCGGTCTAGTATACATCTCACTAGATGAAACTCTTTTTTCCTCCAGTGACTCTTCGGCACCCAACACCCCCGGTACTTGGCGGGTAATAGCATCAATCATCGAAAGCGCCGGCAATTCCCCACCCGTTAGCACGTATGGGCCAATAGAATATTCTTTAGCTTTTAAAATCTTTTTAACCCGCGCATCAATACCTTCATACCGCCCAGCAATAAAAATTAAATCTTTTTTTGATTTAGCTAATTTAATCGCCTCGCGATTAGTAAACTGCTTGCCACTCGGCGAGAGAATAATAATCTCTGTTCTCTTGCGAACATTAGTCTGCGACAACGACTCCCCCTCCTTCTTAGCCCCCGGGAGTTGTCGTGGACTTAATGTTCGCTCTATTTTCTCTACGGCGCGCAAAATTGGCTCGGCGGTCATGACCATCCCCGGCCCACCAGCATAAGGCCGGTGGTCGGTCTTGTGATGCTTATCTCGGCTAAAATCGCGCGGATTAACGGCCTTAACCGCGAGCTTTTTAGCTTTTATCGCCCGACCAATAATCGACTCTTTTACATAAGAGTCGATTATGTCTGGGAAAATAGTAATAACGTAAAACTGCTTCAAAGTTTAAAACTCTAGGTCTTTGATCGCTTGATCGACAGAACGCGCGGTGGTCGATGGACCATTGGAGCGGAGACCGCCCACCGGCTCATTGATTTTTAAATTAACACGAGCATTATTCTTCATTCCGACCACGCGGAGCAAAGTACGGATGGCTTTAGCGGTATTACCTTGGCGACCGATAATTTTACCCATATCTAATGAATTGACATCAAGGGTCAGCAACACTCCCATTTCGTCAACAATGCGACTTACTTTAACATCATCCGGATTATCAACTAATGATTTAATCAGCGACTCTAAAAACTCTTGATCTTTATTCATGACAGTAATTACTTACCTGATAATCTGTTAATTATACAGTTTCTGCTACCGGCTCGGCAACTGGCTCTCCTTCTTTAACTTCCTCTTTTACTTCTTCTACTGCTTCGACAGGCTCAGGGTTTTCAACTGGCTTAGGTTTAGGTCGGTAATCCGTCTTTTTACCCTCAATAATCTTTTTAGAAATAAGTAAGTTTTTAACGGTATCAGTTAATTGAGCCCCTACCGAGATCCAGTGTTTAATCCGCTCAGCCTTAAGAATGGTCTTATTTTTACCTAAACGAGCATCATAAGAGCCCACCACCTCTAAAAACTTACCACTCTTAGTGCTGTTTTTAGAATCAGTAACAACCATCCTAAAAGAGGGGTCATTTTTGCGGCCAACACGCTGTAAGCGAATCATTAACATATAGCGCTCATCATCATATATGGTATACTCCCCTCATGTCAATCGCTGAAGGAGTTATCCGAGTCTCGCCTAAAGGTGTAGGCTATTTTGTTTTCCCCGACAAACGCGAGGTTAAAGTAGAGACCGCCGACTTGGGGGTAGCTTTAGATGGCGACAAAGTGCGCCTTAGTTACAGTGGTGAGAGCGGTAAAGTAGAGGCCATTTTAAATCGGGCCAAGCAAATGTTTGTCGGTATTGTTAATGAGCCGACCGAAAAATCTGGTCAATTTGTGTTACTCCCTGATGATATGCGCTTTTACCGGACTATGGTTTTGCCTGACACTAGCGCCGCCCAAAAAGCCGTTGGTAAAAAAGTATTAGTGGCCCTGGACGAGTGGACCGACGCCGCTCAAGACCCTACCGGCTCAATTAAACTAGTAATTGGTATTCCAGGAGAGAATGAGACCGAGATGCGCGCCATTGCGATAGCTAAAGGGTTTAGCCTCGACTTCCCCGCCGCGGTCTTAAACGAAACCGACAAAATTAAACAAACCGCGACTGAAGATATGGTTGCGGATGTGCCTAATCGACGCGACTTCCGCTCTATTACTACTTTTACCATCGACCCAATTACCGCCAAAGACTTTGATGACGCCCTCTCCTTTGCTGATTTAGGCGATGACGTTTACGAGGTGGGTGTCCACATTGCTGACATCTCACACTATGTCCGCCCAAGCACTGCGCTTGATACCGAGGCCGAACGACGCGCCACCTCGGTCTATTTAATTGACCGGACCATCCCGATGTTGCCACCAGTGCTCTCCGATGATATTTGCAGTTTAGTGCCCGATCAAGACCGCTTAACTTTTGGCGCAGTGTTTAAGATTAATAAAAATGGCGAAGTGTCAGACCAATGGTTTGGCCGGACGATTATTCACTCCGACAAACGTTTTAGTTATGAGGAAGCTCAAGAAGTGTTAGATAAAAAAGCTGGTGAATATTACACCGAATTAAATATCTTAAATGAGATCGCTTATAAACTGCGCGCCGCTAAAGTGGAAGCGGGAGCGATCAGTTTTGAGACCGAAGAGTTGCAAATTGTATTAGATGACGCTGGTAAACCCATCGACATCAAACGCAAGGTGCGCACCGACACTCACCTCTTAGTTGAAGATTTTATGCTCCTTGCTAATCGTAAAGTGGCCGAGTATGTCTCCGAGCTTAATAAAAATCAAGCCGACAAATTTGTCTATCGCATTCACGACCAGCCGGATCAAGAGCGCTTAGCTAACTTAGCTAACTTCCTCAAACCGCTCGGTTATCAATTGGAGATCAATGGTCAAGATATTAAACCGGCCCAAATTAATACCCTACTTAAAGACGTGGAGGATACTCCAGAGGCTTATATCGTTAATCGAGCCACTGTCCAGTCGATGGCTAAAGCGATTTACTCCACTAAAAATATTGGGCACTACGGACTCGCCTTCCGTTACTACACCCACTTTACCTCACCGATCCGTCGTTATCCCGATGTGTTAGTGCACCGTTTACTTGCTATTTACTTGGAGGGTAAACAACCGCCACCCGAAACTTTGGAAAAACTATCCGATCAAATGATTCACGCTAGTATCATGGAACGCCTAGCCGCCGAGGCTGAACGCGAAAGTATCCGTTATAAACAAGTGGAATATATGCAAGACAAATTAGACCGGCCGGCTGAAGCGATCATCTCCGGCGTTAATGAGCGCGGAGTGTTTGTGGCCGAAGTGGCCACCGGCGTGGAGGGCATGATCCGCTTGGGTGCCTTGGGTGATGATTATTTTGAGTTTGATGCTAAAAAGTTTGCGGTGGTGGGCCGCCGCACCGGCCAAGCCTTCCGCCTTGGTGATGCGGTCAAAGTTAAAGCCGTCAAAGCCGATCTTCTCCGCAAACAAATTGACTACGTGTTGGTGAAATAATATACTTAAATTAAACATGATTACTAATCGTCAAAATTTGTTGGGTCTGCTCTTAACTTCCAAAAGTGGAAGGTTTTTATATGAGTAGGTCTCGGTGACATATTCATCAAAAAGCCCTCCACTCGGAGGGTTTTTTGATTTAGTTCTTTAACAGGAGGAAAAAGTGATGTGTGAGAAAAATGAGCCAGTATTTGTGTTGTGCGAAGGCTTCCCCCTCACCCCAGACGCTGAAGATGAAATTTGGAAAAAATGGAAAGGGCTTGAGACAGACCCAAAACAAAACGAGGAGACTCTCACCGCTTAAACTACACCCCGTCCTGAACTTGTTGAAGGGCGGGGTTTATTCTTTACCATAAATAAATGTTCCACCCCAAAGGACCGTCCTCTGGGGTAAATTGATTTTACCCCGCACTCAACGCAGTGTGGGATTATTTAGCGTAACTCTCGGCTTGGTCAAATTTAATGGAAAGTAGTTTGGAGAGGCCATCAGCGCCCATCGTAACACCATAAAGTACGCCAGCGCGGGACATCGTCTCGCGATTATGGGTAATCAAAATTAATTGCGAGTAATGAGCTAGATTCTCAATCATATCACCATACTTACGCGAGTTAGCCTCATCGAGCGCAGCGTCGGTCTCATCTAAAATTAAAAATGGTGGGGGATTAACTTGTGACATTGCGAAGAGGAGGGCAATAGAGGTGAGGGCCCGCTCGCCACCAGAGAGCATTTCTAACCCTTTAACTTTTTTACGCGGTAGCGAAACATTAATATCAATCCCTTCACGCGCTTCATCGTCCTCGCCACCCTCCTCTAAATCTATCTCGTCTGGCTCGGTAGCAAGTGAAGCAAGCGAGCGTCGTTTTTTAGCCTCTTTAACCACTTGCAATTTACCCTCACCACCCCCAAACATTTGTTTAAAAAATTGCCCAAACTGTTCATTGATTTTAGTAATCCCGCCATTAAACTCGGTTTGCAACCTGTCTTTCAACTCAAGCATCACACTCTCCAATGATTGTCGCGAGCTGGTTAAGTCCGCCAACTCATTAGCCAAAAACTCATCGCGCTTAGTCGTCTCTTTATACTCCGTCATCACATCACTACCCTCAAAACCCATATCTTCTAGCTTAATCTTCTTTCGTTCTATTTGTTTACGTCGCTCCTCTTGAATCGTCCTCGATTCTATCCCCTCAAAACCAAACATTGAATGTTTGGTATAGTCCCGCACCTCTTGGTCAGTAAGAGCCACGGCACTTTCCAACTCACGTTTAAAATCAGCCTCTTCAATGTTTAATTTTTCAACTTGAGCAGAGAGGGTATTTAAAGTAGCAGTAAGCTCGGCTTTTTTAGTCTTAAGCTCAAAACTTTGGCGCTCGGCGCCTTGCGTCGCCTCGCGCAAGCTCTCTAAATTTTTACGCTCACCAGACAACTCACCCATTAATTTAGTAATATGCTCACTGGTTTGTTTAATTACCTTAGTTAATTCAGTCTGCTCGCACTCTAATTTAGCGATCAATTCCACTCGATCACTGGCCTGCCCCACATCACTATTTACTCCCAGCTCATTAACAAAACCGGCTACTAATCCCTTCACCCGCGTCAAAATATTTTTAACCAAAACCAAATCACTAGCACCTTCAGCATTAGTTAACTCACTTAATACGGCTTCTAATTTACTGCGTACTAATTTAGCCGACACTGGCGCATCATCTCTCCCAGCCGCGCTGGCTGACACTTCCCTAGCCGCTTCCAATCGCCCTTCTAGACGCCCAAGCGAACGACTAAACTCCTCATACTCCCGACGTCTATGTTCCAACTCACTCTCTAACTGTCGCAACTTATCACGTAATAATTGTTCTTGATTATTACCCTGAGCTTGTCGAAGGACTCCCGCTAACTCTCCCTCTACTTCCTTTAATTCAGCGACCGGACCAGATTTAGCATCCGCTAATTCTTGTTTAGTTTTAGTTAAATAATCCGACTCGCGTTTTAAATATTCTAAATAAAGTTGCTTGAGCTCGCGGCGAAGTAAATCGGCTTGCTCCACCTTCTCGACCTGTTTTTTTAAAAATTTTAAGTGGGGCGCGATCTCCCGACGCAATGACTCCACCTCACGGATATTCTCCTCCGTTTTGGAGAGCTTGCGCTCACTCTCACTGATCTTCCAATGGTAAATGTTTAAACCGAGCGCCTCCTCAATCATCTTTTTACGCTCATATAAATTAGCCGAGAGGATACGATCAGCCTCGCCTTGACTAATAATATGATGCCCCGATGGGCCGAGCGAGACATTGGCCAGCAATTCTAAAATATCGCGCAAGCGCACCACACTGCCATTTAAGGCGTACTCGTTGGTACCGTCGCGGTAAACCGTGCGCGTGACCGTGACCTCATCAAAGTCGAGCGGTAAGCGTTTGTCTTGATTATCAAACACCACCGACACACTCGCCCGATTGAGCCGGGTACCCTCACCATTAAAAATTAAATCTTCACCGCGCTTACCGCGCAAGGACTTAAGCGATTGCTCACCCAGCACCCAACGGAAGGCCTCCGCCACATTAGACTTACCCGAACCATTGGGACCAACAATAGCGGTGATCGGCGCATCAAAAAGGAGCTCGGCTTTTTTACCAAACGACTTAAACCCCGCCAACTCCACTCGCTTTAATTGCATGTTATTTCCATCCTTTTACTTCTAAACCCTTTTGGGCGGCGTCTTGCTCAGCTTCTTGTTTAGAGTGACCCTCACCCAAGGAGACCTCCTCCGCTTCTAAATACAAACCGACGGTAAAGCGCTTGTTATGATCCGGCCCCAACTCGCGCACCAATTTATAAATCGGCGTCACTCCCATTACCTCCTGAGCCCGCTCTTGGAAGAGGCTTTTAGCATCCTGCCACAAATTGTCAGCCACAATAGCCTCGGTTTTATTAAATAGTGTCGTGGCCACAAACTCGGCCGCCCGATCATAACCTTGATCTAAATAAATCGCCCCCAACACCGCTTCGTAAGTATTAGCTAAAATATATTGGCGGGCCCGGCCAGTGTCCTTGGCCTCGCCTCGTGAGAGCAGTAAATAATCATTCATCCCTAAATGGGCGGCCACCTCCGACAACGTATTAGCATTGACTAATGCCGCACGCAAAGCGGTCAATTCTCCTTCTGGTTTCTCTGGATATTTTTGATATAAATAATTAGTCACCGCCAACTCTAATACCGCATCACCCAAAAACTCCAAACGCTCATTGTGCTTAAGATTAGATGATTTGTGTTCGTTTAGATAAGAGCGATGAGTAAACGCTTCAAGCAACAAATTTTGGTCGCACCAATTTAAATCAAGAGCTTGAGTAAATTTAGTTAAATCTGGTTTCATATTATTTTCTTACCAACAAGGTAATCGCTTTAGTCACCAGAGGCACCACATCGTCATACATTTTAAGATCGGGAATATCAGCCAAAGCAAACCACTTAGCCTCGGTCAAACCTTTTTTAGCACCCAATTTTAATTGTTTGGGTTCGCTGGCTTCAGCTAAAAAGTAATTAACTTGCTTGCGAATTTTACCCTGCTCGGGGTGCGAGGCAATATACTCGTTAGTACCGAGAAACTCACCAACAGTAATGTCTAGACTTAGCTCCTCTTTAAGCTCCCGACTGGTACCGAGCTCCAAGGGCTCACCATCTTTAATGTGGCCTTTAGACAGCGTCCAGTAGCCAAAAATATCATGGACCAAAGCCAGCTCAATACCGGCGCCGTTACAAGTATACACTACCGCCCCACCCAAACGCTCTATGGGCATTTGCTCGTAGGGCACATCTTTAGGGCGACGCTTTTTAGCCGGCACCTCATCTTTACCCGGCTCTCCCATTTCTTTATACACGGCACCAAGCACCCCGTTAACAAAACGGCCACTGCCCTCACCACCAAACGTTTTAGCGAGTTCAATAGCCTCGTTAATCGCTACCCGCGCCGGCACCTCATCTTTAGGGGCAAATAAAAGTTCATACAAACCAAGACGCAAGACATTACGATCCACAATCGCAATTTGCGATAAGGGCCAGTCGGGGGCGGCCTTTTCAATAATTCGATCTAATTTATCTTGCTTGGCCACCACATCACTAACTAAGGTTTTTAAAAAAGAGGCATCATCAAGCCCGGGACCAAACTCGGTACTAATACGCGTCATAATCGCCTTGATCTGATTGTTAGGCGCACCGACAAAATCCCATTCAAACAATGTTTGGAGGGCGAGACTTCTCGATAAGTGGCGATTGGCCATAATAAGTTGTTAAAAGAGCAGAGGAAACGATTACTTAATATTTAGATTTTATTGATTGGCGGTGACTTTTTGTTTAGCTTGTTTTTTGGCTGCCTGTGCTACGACGTCAATTACTAGTTTACCGCGATAATTGCCACAGGCCAAGCAGGCCCGATGACGCAAATGACTGGCGCCACAAGAGACACACTTAGACAGCCGTGCTCCCACAAGAGCATGATGCGACCGGCGATTGCCGGTATGGGCGCGGGTGTGTCGCATGCGTACAACCATAATGGGGACAGTATAAGATAATTAGCCCAAAAAGGCAAATATTAGGCCAGCTTTTTGAGAAAGGATCGGCGATGAATGGGAGTGAGGCCGAGGCGACGAAGGGCTTGGTAGTGGAGGGCGGTGCCATAGCCCTTATGCACCTCAAAACCGTACTGAGGGTAAGTTTTGGCTAAGTGCGCGAGATAAGCGTCACGATGGACTTTAGCCCAAATCGAGGCTAAAGCAATAATCGTCTCCGAGGCATCGCCTCGGATAATGGTTTTTTGGTGCGGGTAATTGGCTGGGGCGTATAAACTGCCGTCGAGTAATACTAAGCACTCGCGCGGTGGTAAATCTAATTTAGTTAAAGTCAAAGCAATGGCGCGCCGGACCGCCCGAACAATACCAATCTCATCAATTTTAGTATTGGAGATAGAGGCCCTAGCACACCACAGCTTGCCTTTATTTTTTTGAGTTAATAATTCCCGCTTCCATTTTTGGCGATTCATTAGCGAGAGTTGTTTAGAGTCGCGGACGCGGGGCAACTTTTGCCAGACCTTAAGCGACACACAAACGGCCGCCACCGTCACTGGCCCAGCCAAGGGTCCCCGGCCAACCTCATCCACCCCCACCACATATTTAACACTCTTTGGTATTAGCATCCCTGTTATTGTAACAAAAACCACCCTGCTTGTGATAAAACAATAAAACTACGATCGTGAGTTTGTTGTTGTTTAAAAAAGTCTTACCAGATTTATGTCATGACATGTTAAGTCGTCAGATTATGTTATCTATACGACATCCCCACGATCGTGGAAATCTGGTATATGAGAAAAAATAATGTAAAAGAAAAGCCGCGCGAGATATTACCCGCGCGGCGATACTGATCCAATCTTTTCTACAAATAAAACAAATACACTGATGCAACAAGGGACCAAAAAGAAGATGTCCCGGCTAGTGCCAATAACGGCAACCATATGGGGATATACTTCCACTTTCGTTGTTCAGGAAGTGCCGAGAGTACTAGGGTAGACAAACGCAAAGTCAGTAATCCCGACAAGCCAAACACCAAAAACAAAACTAGCGATGCAAACATATCTCCTCCTTTGGCTCACCGAGCCGATTTTAGTGTTAATCCCAACATTAAACATCCACTCCACTCAAATAATAGCATATTTTGCTATAATCTGGCTATGTCATTTGTGCATTTGCATACTCACAGCCACTACTCGCTCTTGGATGGCTTGTCTAAAATCGACGAGTTGGTAGCTAAGGCTAAAGAATTTGGGATGCCCGCATTAGCTCTCACCGATCACGGCACAATGTATGGCGCCATCGACTTTTACAAAGCCTGCAAAGCGGCTGGCATCAAACCGATTATTGGGGTAGAGGCTTACATCGCCACCCGCGGTCGCAGAGACAAAGAGCCCGGCATTGACAATAGACGATACCATTTGACTTTGCTGGCTAAAAATATGACTGGCTATCGTAATCTGCTTAAACTAGTTACCACCGCCCACCTCGAGGGTTATTACTATAAACCGCGCATGGACAAGGAGTTGCTCCGGGCCCACAGCAACGGTTTGATTTGCCTCTCCGGTTGCATGGGGAGTGAATTTTCTAAAGCATTATGGGCTCGCAATTTAGAACAAGCCAAATTAATTATTCGCGAACATCAAGAAATTTTTGGCATTGATAATTATTATTTAGAAATAATGCATCATCCTAAGCTAGAGAGACAACTCGAGCTCAAGGAGGCTACTATCAAGTTGGCTAGAGAATTAGACATTCCACTTGTGGCCACTTATGACTCGCACTATATTTATCCCGAGGATGCCGCCGCTCACGACACTTTAGTGGCGATCCAAACCCAAAATTTTGACGAGACTAAACGCTTTAGTAATAAAGAAGAGGATTTCTCGTTTATCTCGCCCGAGACGGCCAAAAAATATTTTGCTGATACCCCCGATGCTATTGAAAATACGTTAAAAATTGCCGAGCGATGCGAATTGGAATTGACCATTGGTAAATTTGTTTTCCCCCACTTCCCCATCCCCGAAGGCGAGACAGCCGATTCACTACTTTCTAAATTAACTTATGCCGGTTTGGAAAAGCGCGGCTTAGCCGACAATGAGGAGGCTCGGAAACGTCTAGCTTATGAGCTCGATATTATTGAAATGAAGGGTTATGCCGCTTACTTCCTCACCGTGGAGGACTTGATTAGCCATGCTCGTAAACTGGATATTTACTACGCCATCCGAGGCTCGGTGGCCGGCTCATTGACCACTTATGTTTTAGACATTACTAAAATTGATCCGCTAGCCTACAATATCCCCTTTGAGCGCTTTTTAAATCCCGAGCGGCCCTCGGCCCCCGATATCGACATGGACTTTGCGGATAATCGTCGCGACGAGATTATTGAATATGCCAAGCAAAAATACGGTGCCGACAAAGTGGCCCAGATTGGGACTTTTGGCACCATGATGGCCCGCGGCTCGGTGCGCGATGTGGCTCGCGCTCTAGGCCACCCCTACGACTTAGGCGATCAGATTTCACGTTTAATCCCACTCGGCTCACAAGGCTTCCCAATGACCATCAATAAAGCAATGGAAACGGAACCGGAGTTAAAAAAATTATACGAAAACAGTGTCGACGTTAAACAAATTATTGATATGGCCAAAAAGATTGAAGGTAGTGTCCGCCACATTTCCGTCCACGCCGCCGGTGTGGTGATTGCGCCTAGTGATTTAACCGATTATTCACCACTTCAATTTGATCCTAAAGGGAAAAATATTATTACTCAATACGATATGTACACTGTGGGCGAGGATGGTGTCGGCTTAACCAAATTTGATTTTTTAGGTTTGCGCAATTTGGCTATTCTAGCGGATTCGGTACGTTTGGTTAAAAAAACCACTGGCCAAGTAATAGATATTGATACTATGCCCGTTGATGACCAAAAAACATTTGCGATGTTGGCACGCGGTGAGACCGAAGGCTTGTTCCAGCTCAGTGGTGCCGGCATGACGCGTTGGTTGAAAGAGTTGCGTCCCAGTCGCATTGATGACATCAATGCGATGGTGGCTCTCTATCGACCCGGGCCAATGCAATTTATACCCGACTTTATCGCCCGCAAATTTAATCCGCGCTTAATTAGTTATCCCGATCCGGCGCTTAAACAAATTTTACATACCACTTACGGCATCCTCGTTTATCAAGACGACTTATTGATGATGGCCCACAATTTGGCTGGTTATTCTTGGGGCGAAGTCGATAAATTCCGTAAAGCGGTCGGTAAAAAAATTCCAACCGAAATGGCCGCCCAAAAAGAGAAATTTATTAGAGGTTGTATTGAGACTAGTAAATGGAGTGAAAAAAAGGCGACCGAGATTTGGGCCTGGATTGAACCATTTGCCGCTTATGGTTTTAACAAAGCTCATTCCGTCTCTTACGGCCGCGTAGCTTATCAAACTGCTTATATGAAGGCTAATTATCCAGCCGAGTACATGACCGCTGTACTCTCGGCGGAAAGTGGCGACATTGAAACAGTGGCAATTATGATCCACGAGTGTAAACGAATAGATATACCAGTATTACCACCTGATGTTAATGAAAGTTTTGGCCCGTTTGCGACAATTAAAGGTAAAAATAACGAGAAGGATAAAATTAGATTTGGCCTGTACTCGATTAAAAATTTAGGTGAAGAAATTGCTAAATTTATTGTTGAGGAACGCAAAGTGCGAGGTCTCTATACTTCGTACCAAAACTTTTTAGATCGGGTGACTCACAAAAATTTAAACAAAAAATCGCTCGAATCCCTGATTAAGGCGGGAGCGTTGGATAGTTTAGGTGACTCACGCGGGACTTTACTGGCCAATTTAGATGCCGCTCTAGAGTATCATCGGGAAAAAAGTTATGGCTCGGTGGATCAGGGCTCGCTGTTTGGTAATATGACTGATACTAGTACTGTGCCCGTGCTCCGATTTATAACCACCATGGAAGTTAGTGATGTGGATCGTTTAGCGTGGGAAAAGGATTTGTTGGGTCTATATATTAGTGGTCATCCCCTCGATCGTTTTAAAGATAAATTCAAAGACAATCACAATAATATTAAAAAAGCCAAAACCGAAAAAGATGGTGCCATAGTAGTGATAGCTGGTCTAATTGAAGAAGTAAAAGAGATTTTAACTAAAAAAGGAGACAAAATGGCTTTTGTCCGTCTGACTGATTATACTGATAGTATTGAGTTGGTAGTGTTTAGTAAAATTCTAGCTGATAACCGCGAATTATGTTCGCCGGAAAAATGCGTCGCCGTTAAAGGTCGTCTGTCTTATCGTAATGGCGAGCCCTCGATCGTAGTCGACCAAATGAAGGCGCTCTGATAGAATGGTTTTTATGGACGACAGTCTAACTAAACAGCGTCACTCTCTCGCCCACTTACTGGCCGCGGCAGTAAAAGAGCTCTACCCGGAGGCTTTACCCTCGATTGGTCCAGCGATTGATAATGGTTTTTATTATGATTTTGATAATTTAAAAGAGCCGGATTTAGCTAAGCTCGAAACCACTATGAGGAAACTCCTCATAAATTGGACCGCGTTTAGTGGCCAGGAGGTTGATGCCGCCGAAGCTAAAAAACTTTTTGCCAACAATCCTTACAAATTAGAATTAATTGACGAGATCGAAACTAAGGGTGAAAAAATTACTTTATACACCTCTGGCGAATTTACCGATTTATGCCGCGGTGGCCATAGTGATAATTTAAGTAATATTGATCCAGAGAGTTTCCGCCTCGAACGTTTAGCTGGCGCCTATTGGCGCGGTGATGAAAAAAACAAAATGCTTACCCGTATTTACGGCTTAGCCTTTAACTCTCAACAAGAGTTGACTGATTATTTAACCATGCGCGAGGAGGCCGAAAAAAGAGATCACCGTAAGTTAGGTAAAGAGATGGATTTGTTTACCTTCTCCGACTTGGTTGGTGGGGGCTTACCACTCTGGACCCCCACCGGTACTTTACTCCGTGATTTACTTGATGGTTTTGTCTGGTCACTACGTTCAATGCGTGATTATGAACGAGTAGATATTCCCCACCTCGCTAAAAAAGAATTATACGAGACCAGTGGTCATTGGGATAAATTTAAAGATGAATTATTTAAAATCAATACTCGTGAGGGCCATTTATTTGTGCTCAAACCGATGAATTGTCCACATCACACCCAAATTTATGATCGCAAAGGCTGGAGTTATCGAGAATTACCCCAACGTTACGCTACTACGACGAAAGTTTATCGTGATGAGCAATCAGGTGAACTTAGTGGCCTCACTCGCGTCCGAGCAATCACCCAAGACGATGCTCACGTTTTTTGCCGCCAAACTCAAGTGAAAGAAGAGATGACTAAAATCTGGGATATTATTATGGAGTTTTATGGCGTCTTTGGCTTTAAATTATCACCACGCCTTTCGCTTCACGACCCTACCAATATGGAGTCATATTTAGGTAGTGCCGATACTTGGCGACAATCCGAACAAGAATTAAGAGAATTAGTGACGGAAAAAGGTTTTACCGCGCCAGAAGCTGTTGGTGAAGCTGCTTTTTATGGGCCAAAGATCGATTTTATGAGTTCAGATTCTTTGGGCCGCACTTGGCAAGTCGCCACAATTCAATTGGATATGAATATGCCTGAACGTTTCGATCTTACTTGTACTAATGAAGAGGGCAAAAAAGAGCGTATTGTAATGATCCACGCTGCGATTATGGGCTCCATTGAGCGCTTTTTAGCAGTGTTGATTGAGCACCTTGGTGGCCAATTCCCCCTCTGGCTCTCACCTAAACAAATCGCTGTTTTGCCCGTGGCGAATAATCACCAAAGTTATGCCGATGAAGTGGCGACTAAATTAAAACTGGAAAATGTCCGAGTAGAGATGTTGCCGGCCGATGACACTTTAGGTAAACGTATTCGTGAAGTCAAAACTAAAAAATATCCATACTTTATTGTCATTGGCGATAAGGAAAAAGATTCCGCCACCTTCACTCTCGAGTCCCGCTCGGGCGACAAAGCCGTCCTCTCCCTCCCCGACCTTCTCACCAAATTAACTACCGAAATTAAAAATCGGGTTTAAATATAAGGCTTAAGTAATTAGTAATAAAGAGTAAGTATTCCATTTCCCAGCATATATGTAAATCTGGTATACTTGAGAGAATATAGAGAAAATATAAGGTACTGAAAACCAATGTTAAAAAGTGATACTAAAAAGAAAATACTATTACTGTTGGCTAGTGGTACCGTTTTATCACTTACTCGATCTCCTAAACAATATTATTTAGTCTTACGTCAGACCACTAAAGCTTGGCAAGAAATTAATCGACACGCTCTTTATAGAGCACTTAGCGACTTCCACCATCAAAAATTAATTGATTACAGGGAACACAAAGACGGAACAATCACTATCACTCTCACTAAATCTGGAGAAAAAATTGCCCATTCTTTTGATTTAGACAAAATAAAAATCCCCAAGCCTCTCCGTTGGGACAAAAAGTGGCGATTAGTTATTTACGACATTCCTAATAAAAATAACAAAGGCCGAGACGCCTTGCGGGAGAAGCTAAAAGAACTTGGATTTTATGAATGGCAAAAATCGGCCTTTATCTATCCATATCCTTGCCAAAAAGAAGTTGAGTTTGTGATTGAGTTTTTTGAATTACGGCCTTACGTTAATTATGCCGAATTACTGAAACCGACCAACGAAGCCAAATTAAAATTACATTTTAAACTATTCTAAAAACCAAGTGTACCATTCGCCCGCATATGCGGATTAGCGGTACACTTGTATCAGTGTGTAATCTTTTAATTTAAGGTCTGCTACAAAATTTAAATATCCAAATTAGCTAATTTGGCGTGGGTTTGAATAAAGATCCGGCGCGGCTCAACCTCGTTACCCATTAAAATGTCAAAAGTTTTGTCGGCCTCTTCCGCCTCTTCTACAGTAACTTGTTTTAAAATCCGGCGCGCCGGATCCATAGTCGTCTCCCAGAGTTCCTCCGGATTCATCTCTCCCAGACCTTTATAACGCTGAATAGCGATTTTAGTTACTCGTTTGATTTTAGTCTCCTTCTCGGCTTCATCCTCGGCCTCCTCATCACTACCAGTTAACGCCTCTTGACCAGTCACTACTTCGCCACCCAGCTCTTTAATCACATTATCTTTCTCAAGATCGCTGTAAGCATAGCGAATGTCTTTACCTTTTTTGATTTTATAAAGTGGTGGTTGCGCAATATAGATGTGAGCACTGTCGATCAACGGTCGATAATAGCGGTAAAATAAAGTTAATAACAAGGTACGAATATGAGCGCCATCAACATCAGCATCAGTGGCAATAATGACTTTACCATAGCGCAATTTAGAAATATCAAACACATCGCCAATGGCGGTACCTAAAGCAATTACTAAAGACTTAACCTCTTTGGAGTCAAGCATTTTATCTAGCCGTGCTTTCTCCACGTTTAAAATTTTGCCTTTAAGGGGTAACACCGCTTGGGTCCGACGATCACGCCCTTGCTTGCTCGAGCCACCAGCCGAATCTCCTTCCACAATAAATAGCTCTGCTTCCTCCATATTGCGCGTTTGGCAGTCAGCTAATTTACCCGGCAAAGTCATACCCTCGAGTGCTCCCTTACGAAGCACACTATCTTTGGCCGCTTTAGCCGCTTTACGCGCCTTAAGCGCTAAAATTACTTTACCAATAATGGCCCGAGCGTCCTCCGGATGCTCTTCTAAAAAAAAGGTGAAGGCCTCGCCAAATACGGTCTCCACCGCGCCGCGAGCCTCGACCGAGCCAAGCTTAGCTTTAGTCTGCCCCTCAAATTGGGGATCGCGCAATTTGACCGACACTACCGAGGTAATACCTTCGCGAACATCATCGCCAGTAAAGTTCTCGTCATTATCTTTAAGTAAATTATTTTTACGAGCATAGTCATTAAGGGTGCGCGTTAGCGCAGTGCGGAAGCCGGTTAAATGTGTCCCTCCTTCGGGGGTGTTGGTATTATTGGTAAAACTAATCTCTTTGGCGGTAATATCGTCGATGTACTGCAGGGCCACTTCCACCATAATATTATTAGTTTCCTTTTCGATATAAAAAATCTCTTTTTGAATAGGCTTTTGTTTTTGATTATAAAATTTAACCAATGAAAGTAATCCCCCCTCAAAGTAAAATGTCTCAGATAACACCGGCAAATCAAGCTCTTTAAGATAAAATACTTCATCCGCTTTAATTTTGCCGATGTAATTACGGGCATCAATTACTCTAATTCTTAATTTTTTAACCAAGTAAGCTTGACCTCGCAATTGACTGACCACTCGTGACCAATCATAAATCGTTTCTGAGAAAATGGTATCATCCGGCTGAAAAGTGATAATCGTCCCCGTCTGTTTGGTGGAGCCGACTTTTTTAACGTTGTACTCTTTTTTGCCACGTCTATACTCTTGGATATAAATACCGTCATCGCGATAGACCATCACTTTAAGCCAACTAGATAGAGCATTGACCACCGAGGCACCCACTCCGTGCAAACCACCAGAAATCTTATAACCTTCGTTTTCAAATTTACCACCCGCGTGGAGTACGGTCATCACTGTCTCTAAAGTGGAGACTTTGGTCTTTTTATGGACGTCGACTGGGATACCGCGACCATTATCCACCACGCGCACAGCATTACCAGGTAAAATAGCCACCTCAATTTCGTCAGCAAAACCGTTCATCGCCTCGTCGCGGGAGTTATCAAAAATCTCCACCAATAAGTGCTGGAGACCTTCAGGCCCGGTTGAACCAATATACATCCCGGGACGTTTGCGGACTGGTTCCAGACCCTCCAAAACTTGAATATCGTCCGCCCCGTAGGAGCCAGCCTTAGCGCTTGTTTTAGCCATATTTATAGTCTGATTATAGCAAATCGGCTAATAATTTGCTAGATTTAAATAACTGATGGAAATTAAGATTAATCACAGAGAAAACAAATTACGAGATATTTTGCTGGCCCGGACTGACACCGAGGCTCGGCGAATTGAACGTTACTTGACGATGCCCGATCTTTCTCGTACTTTAGGTAGTCCATTAGAAGAGATGGTAAAACGCGTTAAAGCTGTACCAATTTTAGCTGATTTTGATGTCATTGATATCCCAGAAATCGTGCCGGCGAGCGTCAGTTTTGATTTATTTAATTTTGCTCCGGACCATCCGGCTCGCTCTAAGAGTGATACTTATTATGTAGATGATAAAAATATTCTGCGTACCCACGATACCGTCTTTTGGTATTACTATTTAAACGAACCCCAAATAAAAATAAGAATTGCCAATCAAGAACCTCTCGGTACTCTTTGTTACGGTAAAGTGTATCGTAAAGATGAGATCGATCGTCGCCACATGAACATCTTTCACCAAATGGGTGGTTGGTATTTAGTACCAGATAGTGAGAAAACATTAACTATCGAAGATTTAAAAAACGCTTTGTCTGAGATTATTAAAAGTATTTTTGGCCCCGAGATTAAATATCGGTTTAATCCAGATACCTTCCCCTACACTGATCCATCACTGGAGGCGGAGGTAGAAGTTGATGGCAAATGGGTGGAAATTTTAGGCGGTGGTATGGTCCGTAAATCCGTCCTAGCCAATATGGACGTTACCAGCTATAACGGTTGGGCCTTTGGTTTTGGTCTTGAACGTTTGGCGATTATTAGTATGGAATTGCCGGATATTCGTCTTTTGTGGTCTAACGATGAACGCGTTAAGCGTCAGTTAAAACTTGGTAATAAATTTAAAGAAGTATCTAAATATCCAAGCGTTACGCGAGATATCTCGTTTATTGTGCCTAATACTTTTGTGCCAAATAATTATTTTGATTTAATCCGCGATATTGGTGGTAATTTAATTGAGGAAGTGACTTTACTCGACAAATACGAAAATGTGGCCAAGTTTGGCGCCGATAAAATCAGTTACACTTATCGCATCATTTACCGCTCGACGGAACGGACTTTAACCACGGACGAAATCGACCCCCTCCACCAAAAAATCGAAACGGAGACTAAAACGCAATTCCAAGCGGAAATAAGATAGTCGAGTGGCTTTGGATAGGCCCTTTCCGAGTAGGGTTTCCTGGTAAAAAGAAAACTGGTTCGCTATAAACAGCGAACCAGTCGACATTATCACTAATTACCGGTGTGATTAAGACACCGGATAATGGAATCGTGGAGTCTTTCCGTCTCGCGACGAGCCGCTTTTGCGAAGTCCGCTCCTTGTGAAGCAAAGATAATACCACGCGAGGAGTTGATGATCATGCCCTGTCCGCAGTTGTTCTTGCCCGCGGAGACAATTTTCTCCACGTCGCCACCTTGCGCGCCGATACCGGGAATGAGAATCGGTATATCACCGACAATACGGCGTACCGCCCGAAGTTTTTCCGGATACGTGGCGCCGACAACGACCGCGCAGTTGTCACTTCTGTTCCAATGTCGCGATACACGAAGCGCTACATACTGGTACATTGGTATCCGATAACCGCCAGTCGGATAGCTCCAACCCATCTCCCCAATCAGATAATTGGCCAGATCGGCATCACCGACAACTGTGGAAAGTTCATCAAAGGTCAATACGACTTCTCGGTCTTGAAACTCGCCCGCGCCCGGATTGGATGTGTGGCAAAGCACGATTATGCCCTTCTCCGCTCGCGCGAGAAATGGCTGAAGCGCTTCGGCTCCGAGATACGGATGCACTGTGATCGCATCCGCACGCAGGAAGCCGAACGCCGCATCCACATAACCAGCGTTGGTGTTGCCGATGTCTGCACGCTTCGCGTCGAGAATCACCGGAACGTCCGGCGCGATGGCGTGGATATCCGCGATGGTTCGTTGCAAAGCACCGATACCCTCGTCGCCATTCGCCTCGTAGAACGCAGTGTTCAGCTTGTAAGCACACACGAAGCCCCCCGTCGCTTTCACGATTGCACGATTGAACGCGGCGATGGTTCTGGCAATATTTACACCGTAATTGTTACCTCTTATGTGCTCGGACTCAGGAATCTTACCAAACTCGCTGTCGAGCCCGACGCAGACAAAGTTACCGCGAGACCATTGATTCTCCAGCATTTGTCGGAAACTTCGAATATTCATACAACCGTCCTCCTTCTTTGGTTAGAAATGTACGATTTAAGCCCAATTGTCGAGCTTGATGCCAAAATCACATTACAAGAAATGCCAAAAAAATCAAGTGAAAAGAGAGATCCTGTATCTTTTTCTACAAAACTGGAGTGGTTATATGAACCTAAGAAAAAATTTATCCGACTCGCTTCGAGGCTCAACACAACGAGGCTAAGCCTCGTTGTTGAAAAATAAGGAATTTTAAAAAGAATTAGCCGAGGTTTTGCGACTTCGCTCGAACCGACAACCTACTGTTTACAAAACAGTTGCTTCCCGACGCTTCGGTCGGGACCCCGACATTCTGATCGTCGGGGCTACCAATGAGCCGCTCGTCGGACTCGAACCGACAACCTACTGTTTACAAAACAGTTGCTCTACCAATTGAGCTAGAGCGGCAAATTCTATTGTCAAGGTGAGACCTTGACAATAACTAGCGGGTTTGAGCTTTAGCTTTGAGTTGATCAGCGTGATCTTTGATCTCCCGCAAAAAATGGGAAACGGACTCGGGCGAGCGGAGCGAGTGACGCCCATGTAAACTCTCCACAAAGTGAGCAAAGCGCTTCTCCCCCTTGATTACTCTGGCTCGAGCTTCAGCAATTATTCGACGTAACACCAGCAAACTAAGCATTAATGTCCGACGAAAAAATTCCTTAGTAAATACCGCTAAATAAAACGCAAGATCATCCACCTTACGATCAAAGGCTCCACCAAATGAGTAGGAGTTATCAACTAAGACAACCCCCGCCCGCAAGTCACAAGCTTGCTTATACACCAAAACGCTAACGGTGGCAAAAGCAGTTATTGAAAGCCAAGTAAAAAATAACATAAAAATGTAAAAGATTAAATCAAGTTAAACGGTCAAATCCAGTCTAGTAAACTGACCAATCTCAATTCGCTCACCAAACTTTTGGACCGCCCCTTGGATCAACTGGTCAATGGTTTGACTCGGATCTTTAACAAAGGGTTGTCCCAAAAATTCTTCACGATTAGGTGGCATCATTGCCGCCACGTGCATCGCTAAATCGGCGGCAAAAGCTTTAAACTCCGGATTACCACCCACAAAGTCGGTCTCAGAGTGGAGCACCACTAACGCTCCCATGGCGCCATTGGCGTGGAGGTACGAGCCCACGGTGCCGGCACCTAAAGCGCGATCAGCTTTTTTACTAGCCATCACTGCTCCCCGCTCCCGTAACAAGGCTCGCGCTTTGTCCATATCACCTCCCGCCTCTTCCAGCGCCTTTTTGCATTCGGCCACCGAGATACTGGTCTCTTCGCGCAGAGCTTTAATTTGATCAGTATTAAGCATTGGTAGTTGTTTCGGCTGGAGCAACTGTGGCTGCCTCGGCCGCGGCTTTAACCGCTAGGGCTTTACCCTCAATATAGGCCGCGGCTAAATCTTTAAGTATAAAACTAATAGTCGCTTTGTTATTATCATTAACCATCACAGGGTGGGTAACCAGCGAAAGATTACAATCTGAGCCACACAAGGCAATCACTGGAATATTAAGTTGGTGCGCTTCAGCCACGGCAATAGCCTCATCTTTAGGATCAACTACAATTAAAGCGCCTGGAATACCAGTCATTGAGCTAAGCGAACCAAAATAACGCTCTAAGTCTGCAACCTCTTTAGCAATCAAAGATCGCTCTTTTTTAGTATAGACCGAGAGCTCACCTTTAGCGCCCTTATCTTTAAGTTCGGCCAAACGATCAATCCGCTTGCGCATTTGTTTAAAGTTAGTCAAAGTACCACCCAACCAACGCTCGTTAACATAAGGTTGGTTCACCGATTCAGCAACTTGGGCCACTGCCTCGCGGGCTTCAGATTTGGTACCAACCATCATCACCATCTTACCCTTACTGACTAATTCTCTAATCAAAACTTTAGCTTCATCTAAAGCTGTAGCTGTTTTGTGAAGATCGATGATGGAAGCCCGATTACGGAAACCAAAAATAAAGCGCTTAGTTGAAGGATGCCGGCTGCGGCGCGAGTAACTAAAATGAGCCCCGAGTCTGGCCAACTCTTTAATCACGGGTGCACTCTCGGTTTTAGGGGTATCAGTAGACATAGGGGCTAGTCTAACACGGAGCCAGACCGCTCGCAACCAAATTTAGGGCTGATTAGTAATATTTTCGGTATATTGCAGTGGGATGGTCACCGCTCGATATTGGGGATTGCCAGCAGAATCATTCCAATTAGCTATAACATAGATCGGGAAGTCGCCATTAGTATTATCGATACTGTAGTACGAGTTAGTAGTTGGGGTGGCCGAACAACGGTCTAGGAAAATAACTTGGAATTGAGCTGTCTGTCCAGAGTTGATAACACCCCGATCAAACTTACCATTCACCGGTGAACATAGATGACGATCACTGATGTCGGTCAATGAGCCAGCATCATAATTTAAACTAACCTCTGTAACCCCACTACTACTAAACAGTACTTTAGCGATAGTACTTCTAAACTCACTTTGGGGATTAGTGGAACCGACATTAATACCAGTAGCTTTAATTTTGCGGGTTAATGAATCATAACTAACCGTTAATTCGGCTGATTCCAATACATCATCGTCATTAAAGTTTATGATAATCGTGCGGTCTCGATCCATCAGGATACCAGTACAATCTGATCGATTTACCCCTAGAGCAAAAGTACAAGAACTTGGCTTATTACCAGACCAGGTAATTGTGGCTTCAGGTGTGAAATTAGAGGTGATAATGGCCGCAATCGATATCGAAGTATTAGTTCTTATGTTAAAAGAACATTGACTTTGAGCACTAGTACATTCCCCAAAACTACCGGATGCTTTACCACTGATAGTACTATCCCCGATTACCTTGACAGTTAAAGTCTTATTATCGCCGCCATCAGGTGGACAACCATCAGGATCGTCACAACCATTACCCGGCGTAGTGACTGTCACGTTAGCGCTAGCAGTAACATTGGGCCCACCGGCAGTCGGTACGCAAGAGATACTAAACGTGGTATTAGTAATTAATGGAACACTAGTCTCAACGCCACCGGCAATTGACTTAACACCACTCCAACCACCACTAGCCAAGCAACTACTGACATTAGTAGCGGTCCAAGTTAATTGAGTGGTGTTATTTAGATTAACTGATGTCGGATTGGCGACTAAAGTAACGCCTGGCACTGGCAAAACTCCGAGTCTAACCCTACTAAAATCAATCCAACCAACGATATCAGACCCCCAGGCCATACCACTACCAATACCGGTTTGGAGGTTAATATTAGCGCCATAATTAGGATTGATACCGCTCATTTTAATCCAACCATCCCAACCACCCCGGCTAGTATTCGCAATCATCACTCCACTACAGTTAGTCGATAAAATGCTACATGCTCGAGTCCAACCAGTAATCAAACCAGTATTAGTCAATCTCGCCGGAAACGGGGAGTCATTTGCAGCAATCGTCGGACCACTTAAAAAGGAATCAAATTTAATCCAACCAATATTAGAGCTCCAAGCATAGCCGACTAATGGCCGATTACCGTTAGCATCGACATCAAGTAATTGGACCTTAAAGCCCTGCGGTGAGCCACCAGGACTATTGGCTGAATTAAAACTAATCCAACCAATATTAGAACTCCAAGCCCAACCCGATAGATCAAGTGGCGCGGCAACGGCCGTATTAATAAAAAAACCACCGATTAATATTAAAAATACACTGCCGACCAAGATAAACCGCCACATAGTACTTTTATAGTAGCACGACAGTTGATCAAGAGGTTGGATTGTTATCCACAACCTCCATATTTTTAAAGGCTTGGATGATTCGGTCGATTTGACCCTCAAAAATCGTCTCGATGCCATGCCAAGACTCTTTGACCCGGTGGTCGGTTACCCGATCTTGGAGCACATTATAGGTCCGGATTTTCTCCGAGCGGTCGCCAGTACCAATTTGACTTTTACGTTCCACTGATAAATTTTTGGCCTCGGTTTCTTCTTGAACTACCGCTAATTTAGCCTGTAAAATTTCTAAGGCTTTTTCTTTATTCCGCGCTTGAAAACGCTCGCTTTGCGAACGCACCACTAGCCCCGTGGGTTTATGGAGGATACGAACCGCCGTCTCTACTTTGTTAACATTTTGCCCGCCCGCCCCGCCCGAGCGCGAAAAAGTGATTTCCAAATCTGATGGATTTAAAATGATTTTACTGAATTGACGCACGGGTAAAATAGCTACTGAAGCGGTGGAAGTATGAACGCGACCCTGTTTCTCGGTCGGAGGAACACGCTGAATCCGATGCACCCCTTGCTCAAATTTAAGATCATCAAAAACACCTCGGCCCAAAATCTCAAACATCGCCTCTTTATAACCGCCAAGCTCGCTCTTAGAGACATCAATAATAGTAAATTGCCAACCACGCGTTAAGGCATAGCGCTCATACATGGCCGCTAACTTAGCGGCGAACAAAGCCGACTCCTCACCGCCGGCACCAGCTCGGATCTCCATAATAATCTCTTTCACCTCCTCCTCCTCCTCCTCTTCCTTGACCTCTTTAGCGATAATCTCTTCCAGTAATATTAACAAATGTCTTTGTTGTTCCTTAAGTGAATCTATTTCTGCTTGGGCTAATAATTGCATCGCCTCCTCAGTGGAGGCGATTGTTTCCAGCTCATTAATTTTGACCTTTAACCGATCATACTCAGCCACCAAATACGCGGTGCGAGGATTGCCGCGAAAGCGTTCAAGCTCATCCATATAGAGTTACTTTTTCTTTTTAGCGGCTCGGCCTTTAAACTTCTCTACTCGGCCGGCAGTATCCATTACCTTATCTAAACCGGTAAAAAACGGGTGACAAGCACTGCAAATCTCCACCTCGATCTTTTCTTTAGTGGAGCCAATGCTAAACTTATTACCGCAAGCGCAGATTACTTTGGCCTCGGCATGATAAACGGGATGAATGTCCGCTTTCATAATGTGGCTATAGTACCAGAGAATTACTTAGCTTGCAAGATATCGATTTGTGACTGATAAGTAGTGGCAAAACTCATTACTGAATTACCATAAAAAGCATTGGCTGGGTTTTGCCAATTACCACCCGCATAGTACTTCAGCGCCGCTCGGCGCTCAGAGGCATAATCACCACTAGCCGCCCCTAAATCAGACATCAACAAAGAGGTGGCGGTAAAGGCGTCTCGTGGCACCCAAGGATTAGCCGGCCGGTTGCCAGTAATCGCCGCTACCCGATCCCGATAAAGCACCCAGGTTGAGGGAATAAATTGTGACGGACCCATGGCGCCACCATAACCGTTACCATATGGACAAGAAAGTGGTTGGATCTCCGGATTAAGACCCAAAGATTTGGTAATTTCTAAATAAGGGGCGAGATCACGAGTCGGCTTCATAATTTGCGTGTAATGCTTCTCAGGTGGATCGCCGGGGCGATTACAAGTACCAATATTTTGCCCCAAGTTAGTTTCTTGAGTTAAGATCGCCAAAATCAAAGCTGGGCGAACGCCAGTCTTTTGTGAAGCTGCAGTAGCATAATCAAGAGCCTGACCAAAAGAAATACTGGTCGAGACCCCTCGAAGACGGAATAGAGCATTACGAATATCTTCTTTTTGTTTTTGTTTGTAAGCCAAAATGTCACGATATTGGCTTTCCTGCCCTTTACTAATAGCCAAGAGGGCTTTCTTTTCCTTTTCGGCGCGCTCGATTTTGACTTTTTCATTTTCAATTATCTGACGTGCATTGATCTCGGCCGCTTGACGACTCTCTAAAGTACTTTTTTGTTTTTCGGTCTCGCTCTTAGTGTCACGAATATAGCTGAAGGATTGATGTAGCGACGCTTGAATTGAATCAAAGGTATTAAAATCACCAAACAAATTGGAGACTGAATTATCAGCTAGTGCCACCTCTACCAGTGAAATATCATCAAGTTGGCGATAATTACGCAGCAACTCAGACAAAGACTCTTCTCCTTGATCGATTTTAGAGATCAGTGTCCCAATTACTTGGGTTTTCTTACCAATATCAGTACCTAAACGTTTAATTTCCAATTGTTTGGCTTGGATATTTAATTTAGCGGTATTAATTTGAAAAGTTAAAATAGAAACATCGCGAGTAATCGAGGCGGTTTCTTTTTGTTTAGCCTGTAATAATTTAGTTTGCGCCGCAATTTCGGCCTCGACCTTTCTTAGCTCAGCCTCTAATTTTGCTTGTTGAGCCACTTTTTGTTCATTAGTTTGCGCCACCACTACTAAAGTGGGCCAGATCGCCAAACTGAATATCAAAACTAAAAGCCAATGGTTTTTGCCCATCAACTTATTATATCAGATCAATTTAAGTTATTCAGCAGTAGGAATGGCATCAGGAATACCAATTTCTTCCTCATCCTTTTTACCTTTTTGCTCCACTTCAATCGCCGAGAGGTCAACCGGCTCTTCTTCCTCCTTGATCTCCTCACCGGCAGTAGTGATCGAAGCGACCACCCCCTCCAGCTCCGAGATTAAAGTGACACCCGCTGGTAACACTACTTCTTTGACTAAAATCTGACTGTCGAGCGCAACCAAACTGGAAATATCTATAATTAAATTATGAGGTAAATTTTTAGGCAAAGCCTCAATCTCAATTTCGTGCAGTACTTTAATGAGAGCGCCACCCAAGTCTTTAACCGCTGGCGATTCGCCGGTAAACTCGAGCGGAACACTAACCCTAATTGGCTTATTCATATCCACGAGTAATAAATCAGCATGGATCGGCTCACCAGTAACTGGATGAAAATCGACACCGTGAATGAGCACTTCTTTGATACCCTCGGGCATAGCTACCGAAACAATCGAAGACTCACCAGCATTGGCAAATACTTTTTTAAATTCTTTAATTGAAAGGAAAAGTGGTTTAGCTTCACTTTTGCCACCATAAGCGACCACGGGTAATTTGCCCACCTGGCGATAAGGGGCTAATTGTTTACCAAAAATAGTACGAACCTCAGCGGTTAATGTCTCCATATATCCGGTCTAGTATACTCGACACCTTAAAAAAGTAAAGGGCGGTCACAAAACTTGCATCTCGATTGATATTTGGTACAATAGGTAACGCATGGAATTGCTCCGCCTCTTGTTGCCTTGGGCCCAAGTTACTGTCTCGGTCCTATTAGTTGCCGCTATCCTCTTCCAACAAAGTGAGGCTGGTTTAGGTAGTGCTTTTGGCTCATCCCAAGGCGGTGGCATTACCCATACTAAACGTGGTTCGGAAAAAATCCTCTTTTATAGCACCATCAGTTTAGCGATTATTTTTGTCGTTTTAGCTCTCATCTCCCTTTTTATTTAAATCTCTAAAAAATTAATCACTAATTTGTTGTGAAATTAAAACCCTCTTTACTAATGAGTGTCTGGGGCACGATCAAACATTTGGCGCACTACCCCGGACACGAGGCGTTAATAACCGCCCCTCACACTTACCCACGGACACAAAAATTATTGTTGGCTATTTTAGTAATGGTGGGAATAATTGGTCTAATTGGACTAATAACTACTTTTAATCGCCAGTTTATGGTGGCAGTCCCAACGACCGGTGGTAGTCTTTATGAGGGAGTGATCGGCTCACCCCGCTTTATTAATCCACTACTAGCCAACTCTACCGCTGATCGTGACTTGGCCACCTTAGTCTACTCGGGATTAATGCGAGCTCAAGGTGACGAAATCATTCCCGATCTAGCTGAATCTTTTACTGTTTCTACCGATGCTAAAACTTATACCTTTACTTTACGGCCTAATTTGATCTGGCATGACGGCGAACCAGTAACTGCCGCCGATGTTGTCTTTAGCGTCGAGCGAGCCCAAGATCCTATGATTAAGAGCACCAAACGCGCCTCATGGGAAGGAGTTAAGGTGGAGGCGGTTGATGCTTACACCGTCCGTTTTGCTTTAAAACAACCGTTTGCCAATTTTTTGGAAAATACCACTATGGGTTTGGTACCAAAACATTTATGGAGCGAGGTTACAACCGAACAATTTGTCGCGAGTGATTTAAATACTAATCCAGTCGGTACCGGACCATATCAAATTAAAACAATTAAGCGTGATCGCTCGGGTATCCCCATTTTTTACGAGCTCTCGCCCTTTAAACATTTTGCTCTGGGCCAAGTGCACCTCAGCCAAATTAGACTTTACTTTTACCCAAATGAGCAGGCACTTTTAACCGCTTTTGATCACGGTGAAATCACAGCGATAAATGCCGTCTCTCCGGAGATTATTAAATTACTGAAGCAAAAAAATATTACTGTCCGCACCACTCCCTTACCGCGGATGTTTGGTGTCTTTTTTAATCAAAACCAAGCGCCGGTCTTAGCGAACAAGGAAGTACGCCAAGCTTTAGATTTAGTCACTGATCGCCAGCAAATTATTGACCAAGTACTAGGCGGTTTTGGCTTGCCGGTAATCAATCCGATCAATCCATTGACAATCATTAACGCCTCAAGTACAGCCACGACCACCAACCTTATTCGTGCCGAGTCGCTACTAATCAGCACGGGTTGGAAACGAGACACCCAAGGTATTTGGGTTAAAACCACCAAAACCGGCCGAACGCCGCTGGCTTTCTCGATCACCACCTCGGACGTCACCGATCTTAAAACCACTGCTTTATTACTCCAGTCAATGTGGCAAAAATTTGGCGCCCAAGTTGAAGTTAAGATTTTTGAGATTGGTGATCTAAATCAAAACAGTATTCGACCGCGTAAATATGATGCCTTATTATTCGGTGAGATTGTCGGCCGTCATCCCGACCCTTTCTCCTTTTGGCACTCGTCACAACGTTTAGATCCCGGACTTAATATTGCTCTCTACACCAACTCTAATGTCGATAAATTATTAGAGGATGGCCGAACCGCGGTAAGTACCGAGAGTCGTAACGTTAATTATACCAAAGCGGCTAATTTAATTAAGGCTGACGTTCCGGCAATCTTACTTTACGCTCCTTACTTTATTTATGTCTTACCAGAAAAAATCCAAGGCGTTAATTTAGACAAACTCACACGGCCCGATGAGCGCTTTAACGACATCTACCGTTGGTATATCAATACCGACTTGGTTTGGAAAATATTTCAAGCAAAAAATAATAAAATAATAAAATAATAAAATATATGACTCCCGATCAAATTCCCGCTGCCACCACTCCAATACCTCACAGCCCGCACTCCGTCGCTCGTCCCGCTATCGGCGGTGGTCGCGGAGGTAAACGCCAGCCACGACGGATGCCTCCGCGACCAAATCAAGCG
The DNA here is from genome assembly GCA_016188295.1 of Candidatus Vogelbacteria bacterium. Classification (GTDB taxonomy): domain Bacteria; phylum Patescibacteriota; class Minisyncoccia; order Phycocordibacterales; family XYD1-FULL-46-19; genus JACPIA01. The sequence continues at coordinate 90,034 of JACPIA010000004.1, read as the reverse complement.
TTGCGGCCACGCTCCGGTAGCGCTAAAGCTTTACCAGCACTTGAGTCCGGTAATATCCGGATCATCCCTCTAGGTGGTGTTGAGGAGGTCGGCAAAAATATGACTGCCGTTGAATATGAAGGCGATATTTTAGTAGTCGATATGGGTTTCACCTTTCCTAATGACGATACACCAGGTGTCGATTATATTATCCCGGATGCCACTTATTTAGAAACCAATAAGCATCGCATTAAAGGCGTAATAATTACTCACGCTCACTTGGACCACATTGGTGGCATTCCCTACATTATGCCTAAGATTGGCAATCCGCCGCTTTACACCACTTTACTTTCGGCGGTAATGATTAAAAAACGCCAAGAAGAGTTTCCTCAGCTGCCGGCGCTGGACATCCAAACTATTGAGCCACACCAACATCTTACTCTAGGCCACTTTAAAATCCGCTTTTTTACCGTTACTCATACGATCCCCGATTCGTTTGGAGTTATTATCGATACCCCTTACGGCAACTTGATTTTTACCGGCGATATTAAGATTGATACTAAAGACAATATTCCGGTGGAAAGCGAATTTAAAACATTTGAAAAATTAGGTAAAGAAAAGACTTTGCTTTTGGTCGCTGAATCCACCAACGTGGAAAAACCCGGCTTCTCTTACCCTGAGCGTGAGGTCCAAGAAAATTTGCGTCAAATTATCGCCGATGTCCCGGGTCGAATTGTGATCGGTACTTTTGCTTCAATGTTTGAACGAATTGTGTATATGGTCCAAGCCTCCGAGAATTTAGGCAAAAAGGTAGTAATAGAGGGTCGCTCGATGCGCAACAATGTCGAGATCGCCAAAGAACTCGGTATTTTAAAAGTGCGCAAAGAGACCATTATCCCCGCTGAGCAAATTGGCGATTATCCGGAAAATAAGATTGTCATTTTAGCTACCGGCGCTCAAGGAGACGAGTTTGCCGCCCTAATGCGAATGTCCACTAAAGAGCATAAGCACGTTAAATTAAAAAAAGGAGATACTATTTTACTTTCCTCATCAGTGATCCCCGGGAATGAAAAGAGTGTGCAGAAATTAAAAGACAATCTTTCCCGCCAAGGTGCCAAAATCATTCACTATGGTATTGCTGATGTCCATTCCTCGGGACACTCTTACCAAGGTGAGTTGGAGTGGATCCATAAAATGTTAAAACCTAAGTTTTTTATTCCGGTCCACGGCCATCATTCAATGCTCCGGGTCCATGCCGATATGGCGGTACGTTTGGGAGTAGAAGAAAAAAATGCCATTGTCCCAGATAATGGGATGGTAATTGAGATTGCCGATCAAGGCGGACGGATTTTTGCCCACAAAGAAACCGTTTCTAGTAAAGTGGTGATGGTTGATGGTTTAGGGGCTGGTAATGTCCAAGAAGTGGTCATTCGTGATCGCCAAGCGCTGGCTCAAGACGGTATGTTTGTAATTATTGCGATGGTAGATTTAAAAACCGGCCAAGTGCGCAAGTCGCCCGACATTATATCCCGCGGCTTTATTTACTTAAAAGAGTCACAAGACTTACTCCGTCAAGTGCGCAGTCAAATTAAAAAAGTAATCGAGGACTCCACACGCCAGATGAATCCAATTAACTTTGACTATGTTAAAAATGCGATCCGTGAGGACGTCGGTAAATATCTCTTCCAAAAAACTCACAAACGACCAATTATCTTACCAGTACTGATTGAGGTATAATAATAAACAATGCCTGTTGCCCGTGTTCGTTTATTTACTTACGTCGCTGGATTTGCCGTCGCCGTAGCGACTGCTTTGCCAGCCTACGTCAACTCTTCATTTTTGGCCACAGTCGTCTCTGACCAGAAAGTTGGCCTCGTTTACACTCTAGCCTCAATCACCGCTATCATTGCCTTAGCCATCACTCCCACGCTAATTAAATGGTTTGGTAATATTGCTATCACCACCGGAGTAGCCAGCTTGACCTTACTCTCATTGGTTTTACTCTCGTCCGCGCCGAGTATTAAATGGTGGGCCTTGGGCTTATTTGGTTTTTATTATGCAGCGATGTTTGTACTCCGCTTTACCTTGGACTTATATCTTGAGCATCTCTCAACCGATGAGCGAACCGGTGAAATTAGGGGATTGTTTTTAACCATTATTAATGTTGCTTGGTTACTCTCACCATTAGTGGCTGGAGTAATGATTACTGCTTGGGGTTTTAGTAGCCTTTATTTTTTAGCCGCATTGATGTTAGTGCCACTCCTATACGTGGCCGGCCATTACCTTTCCCGTGCCGAGGCTAAACCTAAGTATTTAGGTCGCTCTCAATTAAGTGTGATAATTGGTTTACTGACTCGGACGGATATCAAAACCAGTAATTTGCGCCGAATTTTAGTTATTGATTTATTGCTCAATTTTTTTTATGCCGTAATGGTAATTTATTCACCACTTTATTTAATCCAAACCATCGGTCTCTCTTGGTCGGAACTTGGGGTGGTCTTTACTATCATGCTATTGCCGTTTGTTTTATTTGAGTATCCACTTGGCCGTCTAGCCGACCGCTGGATAGGAGAAAAAGAAATTTTAGCCACCGGTCTAGTTATTGCCGGTTTAAGTACTTTATTTATTCCCTTAGTGGCGACTAAATCATTGGTCATCTGGAGTGCTTTATTATTTATGACTCGTGTCGGTGCGAGTGCTATTGAAGCAATGAAGGAGATCTATCTATTTAAAAAAATCGATAGCAATGACACCTCAATTGTCAGCCTCTCTCGTGATGCCATCCCACTCTCTTATATTATTGCCCCACTCGCTGTCAGTACTTTTTTAGTTTACTTTCTTCTCTCCCATATCTTTTACGCTCTTGGCCTATTGATGTTTATCGGCCTCATCCCCACTTATCGCTTACAAGATACTAAATAAAAAATTCCCCCCGCAGTGCGCCTTCGCAGGGGGAATTCGGGTTGCTGCCCGCCAACAGTTTTTAGTCCATAATAATGACTAAAACCGTCCGACACACAACCACTGTCGATCCCTATATTCAGTGTTTATTCTTCGTTAATCACCAAGGTGCTACCGAGGTGAAAGAGGTGAAGGGTGAATGTCTATCCGCTAGCCGGGATCATATAAGCATACAGACTTCATCCACCCTATTTCCAGTATAGCAAACCCCCGTAATTTGTCAAGCTTTTACCACAGAGGACGGTCCTCTGTATCAAATAACCCTTATTTTACACCTTTTCTTCGGGGTTAAGCCTTGAGATGTCAAGGCGTTGCCTTGACATTAACTAATTAGATTACGGAGAGCGCAATATTGGCAATCTTTGTCTTCACAACGCTTAGACCAAAAAGCGAGGGTCGTAATTTCACTTGCTACACACTTAATCGTCTCGACTAATTCTTTATTATCTAGATCAGAAATCTCAAACTGCTCTTTTTTGTAATCACCTTTAGAATTAGGCTCGATAAAATCAATCTCCCCCATCACCATCTGATATTTGCCATTGTCATAACGATCAAGCAGTAATTTATAAAAAACAAGTTGGCGGAAATAGCTACCATCGTCATCGATTGTTTCTCCCTTGATCTCGCGTGACGTTAATGGTTGGCGCGTTTTGTAATCAGTCACTAATACTTGATTGCCACTACCCGTAAATTCCAATTTATCAATCTTGCCGTTTAACTTAATTTCCGGTGTTAATAACACACCCTTGATATCAAATTCAGTTAAAAAATTTCTGCCGTTCCAATCAACTGCATACTTATCATACCAACCAACCAGCGCTTTTTTACCTTTAGCCAGTGCTTGATCAAAGGCCTGCTTGGTAAGGGGTTGGCGTCGCAAATGATATTCCAAACCAGCAAGTAATTCCTCTTTAGTCACTGGCTCACTACGCAAGCGTCTAAATAAATCGGCTAAAGCATTGTGTACTGCGGTACCGTACAAAGCACTGGCCGCTTTAGCCTCGGGCAAGCGGATCAAATTACGATAAAAGTAGCGCCACGGACAAGTTAAATAATTATTAAGTGCGGAAACGGACAAGCCTTGTTCGGTAAAAATAGTTTGGATAAAATCCCGATCGGGGCCAGGCTCATTTTTGACTTGAACAGGAACCATAAACTCGGTTTTTTGCTGTTCAAATTTAGCCTCCAGAGCGGTGGTATCAAAATCTTGTTTAAACTCCTCCCCAATCTCAGTTAAAAAGAGCGAAGGTAATTGCTCTTTACCCGAAACACTCTCTTTAGCAAAACTTACCATTACCCCCTTACGTGCTCGCGTCAATGCCACATAAAATAATCTCCGCTCATCACTATTACTATCCGCTTCATCGCCAGCCTTAGCACCATAAACAGTGGGCAATAATTTAATTAGCTCGCGCATTTTTTTGCCGCCAAAGTGGCCGTCGTAAGCTCCCATAATGTAGACTTGATCAAACTCCAAACCTTTGGCCCGGTGGGTGGTCATTAGCCGAACTTTGCCCGGCATGCCACCCGCCCGAGAATGCTTAATTAACAAGCCATGAGTTTGGACTGTGGCTAAATAATTAAACCAGTCGGCTAAGGTAGCTTCTGGGTGACTCTCGAGTAATACACCCACTTCAACCACTAGACGACTGATTGACTCAAAACGCTCCGTCGCGTTTGACGCGGTTAGTATTTGATTTAATAAGCCAGAGTCCCAGATAATTTGTTCAAACAGAGTCAACAAATTCTCATTGGTCGCCAACTTCCGCCAATTAGCCAATTTAGCGTAAATCGCTTTAAAATCGGGATCGGTTTTAATTAATCGGTACAGTGGTTGTCGCGTCTGAGCGGCCCGACGGATTACTTGGTAAACCAACAACGGATCTAACTTAAACAAATCTAAATGCAATAATTTAGCTAAAGGTTCATCATCACCAAAACGATGCACCGCCTCTAAAATAATGAGTAAACGTCGCACGTCACTTTGAGTAAATAAATCCTGATCGGACTCAATAATATAATTAATCCCTATCCGTGCTAAAGCCCGAGCGATAAGGAAGGCGTCTTTATTATCGCGATAAAGTACAGCAATCTCTTCCGCTGGTGTACCAGCTTCAATTTGAATTTTAATTAAACTAGCAATAGCAAATTGCTCGACTTCGGGCTTACTGAAAGCGGCGACTAAAATGGGCGCTACTAGGTGAGCACTTTTAGACGCTAATCTAACCTCTATCCCACCAGTGGCCACTGTTGCTGGTAGTAAACTATGAGCGGCATCCAAAATGGTTTGTTGAGAACGATAGTTGTCGGTCAGAGTGATCAATAAAGCATTAGGGTATAACTTTTTAAAATATAAAAAGTTTTGGAGCGACGCCCCTTGAAAACGAAATATCGCCTGTTTCTCATCGCCTACCACAAACAAATTTGGCTCAGAGTGAAAACTGGCTAGCAGCTCAATAATTTTATTATGAGCATTATTGGTATCTTGATGCTCGTCGATTAAAATATATTGGTGCTCTTCTTGAAGAATCTGCCTTAGAATTTCGTCATCTTGTAATACCGCGAGCACCTCCATAATCATATCATTGTAGTCATAGACTTTGTCTATTGCTAGTTTGTTTTGATAAGCAATATACACTTGAGCCAACTCTTCATTTTTGGCTAAATCTTTTTCTGCTTTCAACACCTCTCCTTTAATTTTGCCTTTATACGCCCCTTTGGTGTGGAGGCGATCCTCACGAGAATTTAATTCGTTTTTAGCCTCACCTACTAAAATAGCAAATTTTTCTGGCGTCACGCCCTCACGTTTTAAATCATTTATCGCCGCCACAAGCGAGCGGACATACAGAGTCGGATCACCAAAGGGTTTAAGTAAATTAAGTGACAACTGACCAACTAATTGCTCGACTAATCTAACTTGATCAACTTCGGTAATTGGGCGCGAGCCAATAATCCGGGGAAAATGCTCTGGATACTCGCGGATAATGCTATTACAAAAACCATGGAAGGTGTTAATGACTACAGCATAAGCTCGACTACCAATAATCTCGGCCAAACGGCTCCGCATATTAGCCGTTGCCGCTTCAGTAAACGTGAGGGCCAAAATATTAGCCGGTGCCGTATCGGTCACTCGCAAAATATTGGCAATGCGTAAAGTAAGCACTTGAGTCTTGCCAGTACCCGGGCCTGCCACCACCATTACCGGACCCTCCACGGCCTCAATCGCTTGCTTTTGCCCCTCATTAAGCTCCATATAGTGGCAGTATAACGTAATTTTGGTACAATAGTCTCTATATGTTACATCAACAAATTAAAGATGAAATCAAGATAGCGATGAAAGCTAAGGATTCGGTTAAATTAGCGGTTGTCCGAGGACTCTCCTCGGCTTTGACTAATGAGCTGGTAGCCAAAAGTCGTAAGCCGGATGAGTTGTTAAACGATGAGGAAACTTTAACGGTAATTAAGCGAGCAGCCCGCCAGCGTCAAGACTCGATTGAGCAATTTAAAGCGGGTGGACGTGACGATCTAGTCGCCAATGAGACCGCCGAGATGGTCATTCTCCAAACTTACTTGCCGGCCCAAATGTCGCGCGAAGAGATTATTAAAATCGCCGAGACTAAAAAAACAGAGCTTAAGGTGACTGACAAAACCAAAGCCGGTATTTTAATCGGCGCAATTATTAAAGCTAGTGGTGGTACTGCCGATGGTGCCGTTGTTAAAGAAGTAGTAGATAATTTATTTTAAAATTTATGTTTAAATCACTAAAACTTTTTTTTGATCACACGGAAGATAATATCCGTGGCTACTTAAGTCATCGGCCAATTTGGTACGCTTTTGTTACCGGAGTGGGAGTAGTGCTTTTTTGGCGTGGTGTCTGGCATACCGCCGACAATTATCCGTTCATGAGCGGCCCAATGTCGATTATTATCGGCAGTCTGATTATGCTTTTTAGCGGCGTATTTGTCTCGATGTTTATTGGCGATCATATTATTATTTCGGGCTTGAAGGGGGAAAAGAAACTGATTGAGAAGACGGAAAAAGAGTTAGATAAAGATGAAGACCACTTGATCAGTTTAGAAAAGAAGTTAGATTATTTAATTGCTAATTTAAACAACAAAAAACCGACTCGGAGCAAAGCTCCGAGTCGGACAGAAAATAATTTCTAACTTAGCTACCTGATCCAGTAAACGCTTGTGATAGACGACTAATGGGATCAGTAGCAACAGTGATTCCCACTTTCCTTAAACGCTTGATAGCATTTTCTGCTGTCTGGCTGGCACTCCCTTCTCCATCAACAGGTACATAGAGAGCGATGTCCGTCTCCGCCCGTAGGACTTTCAATGCCTTCTTGGTCCCCGGTAAAAGATTACCCATCCTAACGCGACATTGTTCCTCGGTCCTTTCACCGTTGCGACCACGTTCCAGCATCCGCCGGAGGCACTCTTCTTCGGAAACATCCTGATGCAAAATAATCAAAGAACAGTGATTGGCACGAGCCCAATCAATCATCCGCTTAGCTTGACCTCCGGTACGCACCGCTCCATCAAGACAATACAGATTATATCCGGTAGCGGTTGCCAGTCTATGCAGTGTTGGTTGTAAAACACCCCAAACCTGATCATCAGTAAACAGACTATTCCCATTGAATTGCCCGTATACCTCTCGGAGTAAAGCGCTACATTCCCAATATTTCAAACCGGGAATCCGCGCCAAGACGTTTTTGTAAAGAGTCCCCTTTCCCGCTCCAGGAAGCGATACTACCAGCAGTAAGAGACGTAGCGGATGAAGATGCAACAAACGAGGCTGATATTTTCCCACTTATAATTCTCCTTAGTAAAAGACCTGATTGTTATGGGGTCGCCCAGGCGACCCTCCAACTATGGAATATAGACTAAAAAATAAGTAATGTAAAGTTTTTTATTACAAAACCTGTGGATGTTGAGTACTCCAAGCGTAAAGCGTTATAGCGGCGGCGGTGGCGACATTAAGGGAGTCGGCATGAGAACTAATCGGGATTTTAAGTAAAATATCGCAAGTCTCAAGCGTTTTTTGACGTATCCCCTCACTCTCATTACCCAACACAAAAACACTCGGCCGATCAAAACGTTCGCTGGCTAGTGACATCTCCGCCGTCTCACTTAATCCATAAATCCAAAAACCCTTATCTTTGAGCTCGCGCAAAGTGTGATTAATATTGCTGATTGCAATTAAAGGGATTTTAAACGCCATCCCCGCCGACACTTTAATCACCGCACCACTAATTTGAGCTTGATGATGCTCGGAAATTAAAATCCCCGCCGCGCCCAAAGCGGCCGCGCTCCGAATAATCGCTCCGACATTCTGCGGATCCTCAATTTCTCCCAGTAACACTAAAGCGGTGCTTGAAGTTACCATCAACTCTTCGATAAAATGATCAAATTGACACATTAATTTTTTAACTGATATTTCGGCAATCACATTTTGATGCACCACTGTCGGATCAATACCTCGCGGTAAAGTATTAGCCTGGACTTTAGTTAAACTAATGCCTGCTCGTTTAATCAACTCGTTTAATCGTCCATCATTAAATGGTGGTACCACAAAAACTCGCTCTACCACGTGAGGGACACTGGTTAAAGCCTCAAACAAAGCGTGTTTTCCATAAATAAAAGTTAATTGACCGGCCATAGCAAGCAGTGTAGCATGGAGCGTAATGAAGAAAAACTTTCGCCATTATAAACGTGAGGGCAAAAAACCAGTCGCCGGTTTTTGGAATAAGGAATATCAATACGCCCAAAATCTGGCTCTGTCCGACAACCCCAGTGAGGATTTGATCAAATTTACCCGTTGGTTGATCCGCGAGAGCGGCCAGCGCGTTTTACATAAGCATAATTCCGTCCTCGACTTGGGCGCCGGCAACGGTCGTAATTTAATTTACTTGGCTAAAGAGTTTGGAATGAACGGTGTTGGTTATGATATTGCTCGCGAGGCTATTAATCAAGCGCTAACCAACAGCAAAGGCTTAGATCTAACTTATCAGGTACGCTCGATTGCCGAGCCCTTGCCGCTTGCCACCGCCTCTCAAGCTCTAGTGTTAGATATGATGACCTCCCACTTTCTCACCACACCAGAGCGAGCCAAAGTGCTTAATGAAATTGTCCGCGTCCTTAAATCAGGAGGTTATTTATTTATTAAAACTTTTTTGCTCGACGAGGATGAGCATGCTAAACGACTATTGCGCGAGCACCCGGCTGATGAGCCAGGCTCCTACATCCATCCTAAAATCGGCGTCGCCGAACACGCCTTTAACGAGCGAGAGTTAATTGATTTGCTCGCACCTCATTTTACCATTCACAAAATCGTTAAATCGCATCGTCACCTCATCCGTGGTCGTCCGGCCAAACGCCGCAGTATTTGTGTTTACGGGCAATTACATTAGATTAAACATTATTCACAAAAAAACCACCCTGAACTTGTCGAAGGGTGGTTTTTTGTGAGCGTTAGGCGCGGGAGACGTTTACTGCCGCCGGGCCTTTCTCACCATCGACCACCTCAAAAGTTAGCGTATCGCCAACTTTGAGCTCATCGTAGGTAACACCCACTAACTCCTTAGAGTGAAAAAAGAGGTCTTTAGCCTCGCCTTCGCGAGCAATAAAGCCAAATCCCTTCTCCGTCAAAGTTTTGATTGTACCAGTCATTGTATTGTTTTTAGTTTGCTTATAGATGTATAGAGAGACTCGACTCGGGCTGCGTTTCTTAATACCTGCCTAGCATAGCATAGCGTGTTAAGCTTCGACAAGCTCAGCTTGATCAGTTTACTTTGATTTGGAAACTGTACATTCCCATTCCGCAGACACCCAATACTTTCTCGCCCGATTTTAAGATGCCCAGATCAATAACTTCTTCACCGGTTGGTGGTAATATTTTTTGGAAACCAACCGAGCGGACGATCAGCGAAGCCGAGCAATCGTAAGTACCAGCTGTTTTTACAACCAACTTGGTGGGCAGTCCTTCTTTGATTGAAGTGACCCGCGGAGAATAACCGCCCTTTGCGATTATAGTCACATACTGCACACCATCTTTGATCTCGATATTCTGTGATGGTACCATTTCGCTATTCGAAAATGCCGACCTGTCGGAGATAAGATAAAAGGTCCCCCCAACGAGAGCAATACTGACGACAAAGGATATAATAGTACTTTTTAGCATAAACTGTGATTAATAAAATTAGATGTTGAATAAAGGATCAATAATACCCAATCCGGCCAATCCGGCCAAAAAAGCAAAGACTCCGAGACCAATCACTAAAACTCCCGCCGATTTGAAGAAAAGCGGAGCATATTTTGATCCAGCGAACGATGCGGAACCAAACGATAGCAAAGCCAGCATTGGAAGCGTACCTAAAGCAAAAACCGTCATAATCAGAGATCCCGAAAAAAATGAACCACTAGCCAAGGCGGCCACTTGCATCGCTTGAGTAAAGCCACATGGTAGGAAAAAAGTACCGACACCAATCAATAACGGGGCTATCGTCTTGTGCTCCATTTGACGGAAAAAACTAAAGACTCCCGATGGTAAAGCGATCAGGTTATTCTTAAACACTCCTACCAAATTAAGTCCGAGTACAATCATTACGACTGATGCAATAATCCCCAGTATCGCGGTGATGGTAAAACTGATGCCAATAGCCCCGCCAATCGCACCAAGCAAACCGCCAAATACCGCAAAACTGATAAGACGGCCTCCATGGAAAAGCATCATTGGTTTGACGTCACTTATTTTGTCCTGTGACACCGTGGCGGAAAGAGATAAAACCAATCCTCCGACCATCGCTAGACAACTTGAGACGGACGCTACTAAGCCAATTATAAAACTGGTGATTGGCGTTACGGTTCCACCTAAACCAAAATTCAGCACCCCTGACTTTTGGATGATAAAAAACAATCCCAGAAGAGCCAGTCCGATTGGCAATGCCCGCCAGATTACTCCATTAGCACTATTAGTTTTAGCTTTTTTCTCAACGGAAAGAAAGTAGCCATTACGTTTAATCTTCTCTGTTAGTATCTCCGCCAGCTGGTGTTGACTCTCATCCAGGGTGGTTTCGATCGAGATAATTTCGTGTTTCAAATCAACGTACGTCTGTTGAATGCCGATTTGTTGATTGAGAGTGTCTTCAATAAAGATTTTGCATGAGGGGCAATGAGTACCAGAAATATGGAAGGTATAATTTTTTGTATGCATATTTATATTTTTTTTGCTTTAATCCTAAGTGAATTCGACACCACCGAGACACTCGACATGGCCATAGCAAAACCAGCAAACACCGGATTCAAAAGCCAGCCAAAGACTGGATACAAGATGCCGGCTGCTAGTGGAATGCCAACGATGTTGTAGACAAAAGCCCAAAAGAGATTTTGTTTAATTCCTCTCATAGTGATCTTCGACAATTTAATCGCCTTGACTAATTTTGAAATATCGCCGCCAAGAAGCGTAATACCAGCCGACTCTATTGCCACATCTGTCCCAGTCCCCATGGCGATACCCACATCCGCTTGAGCCAGAGCGGGAGCATCATTTACTCCATCACCGGCCATGGCAACCACTCGACCTTGTAATTGCAAAACTTTTATCTTTTCGAGCTTATCTTGTGGTAGGACATGAGCAACAACGTCATCAATATTTACCGACGAAGCAATATGTTTGGCCGCTTGTTCGTCATCTCCGGTGAGCATTACCACTTTAATACCTAACTGGTGAAGATCGGTTACTGCTTGCTTTGATTCTTGTTTTATCTCATCAGCCACCATCACAAAACCCAACACTTTTTCTTTTGTCGCCAGAATAACTGGTGTCTTACCTTGCGAAGTAAATTCATTCAATTTTGAACCATCAAATGAGATCCTCAGGTCGCTTATGAGTTTTGTATTACCAACAAAGTATTCTGTGCCATTTATCGTTCCCTTGAGACCCTTACCTTGAATACTCTCAAAATTAGAAACATCTGCAAAAGAGATATTCTTCTCCTCTGCATAATTAACAATCGCATGAGCAATCGGATGCTCTGATTTCCTTTCGAGAGAAGCAAGAATAGACACAATCTCGTCATTTTTTAGGCCAGAAAGATTCTGTATATCAACCAATGTCGGTTTACCTTTGGTAATCGTGCCTGTTTTGTCTACAACGACCGTATTTACCTTATGCAATTTCTCCAGTGTGGCGGCATCTTTAATCAGTATTCCTTCTTTGGCTCCTTTACCCACTCCAACAATGATTGCAGTAGGCGTAGCCAATCCTAGAGCGCACGGACAAGCGATCACTAAAATGCCAACAAACGATACTAGACCAAACGATAAAGCTTGAGAAAATCCCAGATACTGCGACCCGACAATGAGCCATCCGCCGAGAGCAAGAAAGGCAATCACTAGAACAATAGGGACGAAGACCGCTGAAATTTTATCTGCCAGTGCTTGGATTGGAGCCTTACTGCCTTGAGCGGCCTCAACCATTTTTATGATCTGAGCCAGAAGTGTTTCGGATCCGACTTTAGTCGCTTTAAAAGTGAAGGAACCGCTTGTATTGATCGTCCCAGACACAATACCATCATCAACTTTTTTCGATACAGGCATTGGCTCGCCAGTCACCATCGACTCATCAATAAAAGACCTCCCTTCAATTATTACGCCATCAACTGGAATTTTGGCACCGGGCTTGACAATAACTAAGTCTCCATGTTTGACATCATTAACTGAAATTTCTATCTCTCTTCCATCCCGAATAACCAGAGCGGTTTTAGCTTGAAGATTGAGCAGTTTCTCAATCGCATCACCTGTTTTTATTTTAGATCGAGCCTCCAGATACTTACCAAGCGCAATAAAAGTAATGACCACGATTGTCACATCATAATATTGGTAATCGACATTTATGAAAGATCGAAGAGCTTCTTCAAAAGCGGTGACTGTAAAACTGTACAGAAAAGCGGCAACGGTACCGATGCCGATAAGGGTGTCCATGTTAGCCTTTCCATATCGCAAGAATCTATAAAAACCAAGTAGGTAGGGCTTACCGACCACAAATAAGACATAAGTGGCCAGTATTGGGAGCAAATGATGGAAAAACTCTTTGATTGTGTAACTCATTTCTGCTACGACACCATATTGAGCGAGAATATCCCAACCCATCACCAGGGCGGCAACAGTAGCGAGCGGGATAGCAGAAAATACCTTTGCTCGCATATCTGTCACTTCTGCAAGCTTTTCTTTTTTAGACTGATTGAATCCCACGTGTGTCGCGTGTTCGTCTGGAGATATTCCCATTTCTTCAGCAATAGTAGGAATGTCTAATGAATAACCGAGAGATTTGATGTGTTTGGACAGGTCGTGGGGGTTGGTCTTTGAAGAGTCAAAAGAAATTTTTGCTTTTTCCGTACCGTAATTAACTTCCACAGAATGCACACCTTCAATCTTTTTAAAAGTCTTTTCGATGATCGCCGAACAGGAGGCACAATGCATTCCTTTGACTCTATATGTTTGTGTTTGCATATTATTTTCGCTTTAACTTATAAACTTTGATGATCTCGGATTTGGCTTTGATCATTTGGCCAGTTTTCATCTGATGATGGACACAACGATCAAGATGATTTTCAAGTAATAAATCCTCAATGTTAGACAACCCCTGTTTCACTGCTGAGGTTTGGGTAATTACATCAATACAATAAGTATCATTCTCGACTAGCTTTTGGAGGCCTCTGATTTGACCCTCAATGAGTTTTAGTCGCCGTACCAGTCTCTTTTTATTTTTGTTTTCCATATATTTTATATTATATACCCCCCTAGGGGTATATGCAAGGGCTGCCAGACTTGGATTCGAACCAAGATACTCGCCTTCAGAGGGCGATGTCCTACCATTAGACGATCTGGCAATATGTATAGACTATGCCATAAAATTAATTAATTCCCAAAATAAATTATAATCCTAATAATTTTAAAAAAGATGCCAATTCGCCACTGTGAATTTCACGGTAAGTGCCAGCGCGCATATTGGCTAATTTAAGATTCAAAATTCGCGTTCGTTTTAAGTCACGAGTAACATAACCTAGAGCCGCGCACATCCGGCGGATCTGATGTTTTTTACCCTCAGTTAAAGTAATTCTAAAAGTATAGTCGTTTAAAACGATCACCTGGCACGGTTTAGTGGTATAATCTTCTAGTCGCACACCGCGAGACATTTTATCTTCAAAACTCGGTTTCAACACCTCGGCCACGGTTACTTCATACTCTTTCTCGTGCTCTTTACTGGGATTAAGCAGACGATCCGTTACTCGCCCATCATTGGTCAAAATAATCAAACCGGTGGAGGATTTATCTAAGCGACCAATCGGGAAGACGTTTTTAAGACCACTAGCCTCAAGCACATCTAGCTCGTCTAGTTGGGGCGAGTGAGTGACTACTCCGCGCGGCTTATGATAAGCAAAGTAGCGATAAGTTATTTTCTTAGTCTGGGGTTTAAGTTCCACCTTATCGGTCTCGTTCACCTTGTCTCCTAGTTTGGCCTTACGGCCGTTGATTAGCACTAAACCACGCTCGATAAGCTCATCGGCGCCACGACGAGTACTCAAACCCTGATTGGCTAAATACTTGTTAATCCTCATAATATTAGGTATAGTAATCTTTCTACATCATGAATACAAGAAATATCGCCATCATCGCCCACGTGGACCATGGCAAAACCACTTTAACTGATGCTATTTTACGTCAGACTGGTGCTGTAATTGACGGAGCTAGTATGGACTCCAATGCCTTAGAACAAGAGCGAGGTATTACGATTTATGCTAAAAATGCCTCGATTAAATACAAAGATACTAAGATCAATATCGTGGATACCCCAGGCCACGCCGACTTTGGCTCAGAGGTCGAGCGAGTGCTCCGCTCGATCGATTCGGTGTTATTGGTAGTCGATGCTCAAGAGGGTCCGATGCCCCAAACTCGCTTCGTGCTTAAAAAGTCACTTGAGATTGGCCATAAACCAATTGTGATTTTAAATAAAATTGATAAACCCGCCGCCGACACTGCTCGCGCCCATGATGAGATTTTAGAATTATTTTTTGATCTCGGCGCCACCGAGGATCAACTGGCCTTTAAAACCGTATACGCTATTGGTAAAGAGGGTGTAGCGATGCGGGAACTCACTAACCCGCGCATAAATCTAGAACCACTTTTGGATGCAATTTTAGAAGAGGTACCGGTCGCGCCTCACAACGTTGACGCCCCACTTAAAGCTCAACCTTTTAACTTAGGTTATGATAACTTTTTAGGTCGCTTAGCGATCGCTCGTGTTTACGAGGGAGTCGTTAAAACCGGTAGCCAGGTGTTAGTTAAAAAAGCAAACAATGAGAGCGAAAACGGTCGTATCACCAAACTATTTACTTTTGACGGGATTAGACGCGTTGAGACCGAACAAGCGGAGGCCGGTGATATTGTCTTAATTGCCGGTCTACCTAATATCTATATTGGTGACACCATTTGTGATAATTCTAACACCGAGACCCTGCCTGTGATCCACGTTGATGAGCCAACCATTGCTCTCAACTTTTTAGTCAACAACTCCCCTTTTGCTGGTCGAGAAGGTAAATTTGTGACCGGTCGCCAAATCAGAGAACGCTTACTGAAAGAGTTAGAAGTGAATGTGGGGCTGCGTGTCGACTTTGAGGATGACGTCGTTAAAGTCTTTGGCCGAGGTGAACTCCATATTGCGATCTTGTTAGAAAATATGCGTCGTGAGGGTTATGAGCTTCAAGTGTCACAACCACGGGTAATTATTAAAGACATTGATGGGGTAAAAAGTGAACCATTTGAGGAGGCCACCATTGAGGTACCGAGTGAGATGCAAGGCGTGGTGATTGAAAAGTTGTCTAAGCGCGCTGTCCAAATGACTAATATGAAACCCGATGGATCGAGGATACGCCTGACTTTTGAAGGGCCGACTCGTGGTCTCTTGGGCTACCGCGGTCAATTTATCATTGACACTAAAGGGGAGGGAATTTTTGCCAGCCGAGTTATCGGCTTCAAACCGTACGCTGGTGAGATTGAGAAGCGACAAGTGGGCTCGATGACCTCGATGACTGGTGGTAAAGCATTGGCCTTCTCTCTCGCTAATTTGCAAACTCGAGGTACTCTTTACATTGGCGCCAACACCGAAGTCTATGAGGGAATGGTGGTGGGTAACACCGCCAAAGGCGAGGAAATGGTAGTTAATCCGACTAAAGGCAAGCAATTAACCAATATGCGAGCTAGTGGTTCTGATGAAAATATTTTCCTCACTCCACCGATCCCAATTACTATTGAGCGAGGGTTGGAAATCATGACTGATGACGAGTATTTAGAAATTACCCCCACCAGTACCCGCCTGCGCAAACAATTCCTCACTGAAGCCGAACGTTCTAAAGTCAAAAGAAAAAAAGAAGACTAAAACATTGACTTATTTAAGGAGATAATATATACTCAAAACTAAGTGAATCTCATCTGACGTCTCTTGTAAGACCGATACGTGGGTCTCACCCATATATCAGTTAATTACAACGTCAGAATCTATGTATAATAAGCACTCTTCGCCCCATCGTGGCGGGTCCGCTAGTCGTTTTAGTCGTCCTCACTCCCGCCCCAAAAGCGGCGGTAGATTTAATCCGCCCACTGGCGGAAAGCGTGGTGGCGGCAATAACTCCGCCAACCGGCGGAGATTTGGCCAACACATCGACGTCTCCCGCTTTATTAATAAAGCAGTCATCACCGAGGCGGTAGAGCACTTTGTCCCCGAGCATAAATTTACCGACTTTAGTATTGATAACCGGTTAAAGAAAAATATTTTAGATAAGGACTATGAGTTACCAACCCCGATTCAAGATAAAATTATCCCTCACGTATTGCGTGGTTTGGATGTAGTTGGTATTGCTAATACCGGCACCGGTAAAACCGCCGCTTTTTTAATCCCTCTTATCAACAAAGTGATTATGGATCCGCGCCAACGCATTTTAGTAGTAGTACCCACGCGTGAGTTGGCGATCCAAATTGAGGACGAACTTCGTGGTTTTACTACCGGCTTAAATATTTTTGGCGTCTGTGTGGTGGGTGGCGCACCCATCGGCCGGCAAATTAATGCCCTCTCCCGCCGCCATCACTTTTTAATCGGCACACCCGGACGCTTGCGTGATTTAATCGAGCGCAAAGTGATTAACCTCTCTTTTTACCAAAGTATTGTTTTAGACGAGGCTGATCGAATGCTTGATATGGGCTTTATCGATGAGGTCCGCTTTTTAGTGGCCGGTATGCCGGCAGTGCATCACACGCTCTTCTTCTCAGCGACAATGTCGCGCGAGATTGAAACTTTAATCGGCGCCTTCCTTAAAGAGCCAGCGCGCGTCTCGGTTAAAACTGGTGAGACCTCCAAGCAAGTGGATCAAGATATTGTGCGTATTCCATCTGGTCAAAATAAAATTGATGTTTTGCATAACTTATTAATTAAACCAGGCTTTGATCGTGTCCTCATTTTTGGTCAAACTAAATTTGGCGTCGAGCGTTTGTCGCGCGCTTTAAAAGAACGCGGTTTTGCCGCCGAGTCCATCCATGGCGACAAAAATCATGGTCAACGCCAAAAAGCGCTTAAATTATTTAAAGACAGTCACGCTAAAATTTTAGTTGCGACTGATGTGGCCGCTCGAGGTTTGGATATTACCAGGGTGAGTCACGTCATCAACTATGACCTTCCTTCCACTTATGATGACTACGTCCATCGAATTGGCCGGACCGGCCGGGCCGGGGCCAAAGGCTTTGCTCTCACTTTTGTGGAGTAACTCCCGAGGACTCTCTCCTCGGATACCGAGGAGAGAGTCCTCGTTTATTGACGTCTTTTAGCGCGCTCGGCGGCAGCTTTGATAAAAGCGACAAACAGCGGATGAGGTTTAAGTGGTGATGATTTAAACTCGGGATGAAATTGAACCCCAACAAAAAACGGATGAATTTTTTTAGGTAATTCAGCAATTTCCATCAAACGGCGATCCGGTGAGGTGCCAGAAAAGACCAATCCTTTCTCCTCCAACACACTAACAAAAGCGGGATTAACCTCAAAGCGATGACGATGACGCTCGCTAATCTTTTCCGCCTTATAGGCCTCGCGGGCAATGGTACCGACTTTTAAACTAGCGGGGTAAGCTCCTAAACGCATACTGCCACCATAATTTTTAGTGGCCATTTTCTCTTTTTGGTCTTCCATAATATCAATGACCGGCGACTGGGTGTCAGGATTAACCTCAGTAGTATGCGCATCTTTAAGTCCAGCCAGATGACGAGCATATTCAATCACCGCCAATTGCATTCCATAACATAAGCCAAAATAGGGAATACTATTCTCTCGGGCATATTGAATGGCTTTAATTTTACCCTCCACCCCGCGTTCGCCAAAGCCACCAGGCACCAAAACACCATCAAAACCAGACAACTCTTTTAATTTATGAGGAGTTTCCTCATAATCCATCGCCGAGAGCCACTCTAATTTTAATTTTTTACCATTGGCGGTGGCGGCATGCTTAAGCGACTCGATAATCGAGATATAGACATCAGAGAGAATGAAATCACCGGTTTTAAAATATTTGCCGACCATAGCAATTTTAACCTCATCTTTAGCTTTTTTTAATTTAGTAACAAAACGATGCCACTCCGCCAAATCAGTCTGCTTAGGTTTAGTTTTCAGTAATTTAAGCAAGGTCGTTGATAATCCGTCTTTTTCAAAATTAAGAGGAATATCGTAAATGGAATCCACGTCCGGGGCAGAGATAATATTATCCACTGGCACATTACTGGAAAAGGCGATTTTTTCCTTCCGTTTTTTATCCAGCGGTCGATCACTCCGAGCAACAATAATGTCAGGATGAACACCATAAGAATTTAAAGTCCGCACTGCATATTGAGTCGGTTTAGTCTTCATTTCTCCTATTTTGTCAGGTACTGGTAAATAACTCACTAACACAAACACTACATCGTCCGGATGTTTAAGTTTTAAAATCCGAGCCGCTTCAATGAATAAAGTATTCTGATATTCGCCCGCGGTACCGCCAATTTCCACCACCGTAATATCGGAGTCGGTCTTCTCGGTCGAGAGTTTGATCCGTCGTAAAATCTCGCCACAAATAAAAGGTACCGGATCCACACATTTGCCGCCATACTCGAGCGCCCGCTCTTTGTCGATTACATATTTATAGACCATACCACTGGTCATATAATTCTCGGCCGGAATCGAAGTATCCAAAAAACGCTCGTAATTACCCATATCTTGATCGCACTCCAGTCCAGAGTCAAGAACAAAGACCTCACCATGTTCAATTGGATTCATTGTCCCGGCATCGACATTTAAATAAGGGTCAATCTTCATGGCATTGATCCTAAATCCTCTCGCTTGTAAAATTTTGCCGATTGACGAAGTAGTTACTCCTTTACCGACACCTGACATCACGCCTCCGATGACGAAGATATATTTGTGTTTTTTAGCGGCCATAAGTTTAGACCTTCATGTACTTACGAATAGCTAAAAAGCTGGCTACTGCTCCTAGTGTCACCCCAGCAGTCAATAACATTAAAAAGAGATAAAAGAAATTACTTAAATAATAAGACAGTAAATTGATTCCGCCATAGACTCCAAGGGTGGCATTACGAACCCATAATACCGCCGGGTAAAGTAAGAGCATCGCCACTAACGAGGCAATTAATCCCGAGATAATAGCCTCGACCATAAACGGTCCCCGGACGTAACTGGTCTCTGCTCCAACCAAACGCATCACCGAAATCTCCTCGCGCGCAATATAAATAGCTAACGAAGTGGTATTAAACATCACCAAAATTGAGGTAATGATCAGCACGATACTAACGGCTAAACCAACTCGACGCAATGAGTTGGTAATCGCGAGCAATTTGTCGACGACATCTTTTTTAAAACTGACTTGATCTATAATAGCCGCGCTATCCGAGTCTTGATTAGTTAAAAAAGTAGCGATCGATTCATATTGGGTTGGATTGACCGCCTTAATATTGAGCCGGGCTCCGAACGGATTACCAACCTCATCGAGTGATTGGAGTAATAAATTATTATCTTTGTGTCGCTCTCTAAATAAGGTTAATTCTTCCTCACGAGTCGAGAGCGCCACTTCTTTGACCTCCGGCAGGACCATCAAGTCTCGCTGTAAAGCTTTAATTTCCTCAAGAGAAGCATCCACCTTAAAAGAGACACTGATATCGACTTTACTCTGCACTTCAGTTAGTGAGGCCGAGAGGAAAGCGGCCGCTAAAACCAATGAGCCGATCACAAACAGCGTTACTGTCATCACTAAAATAGAAGCGATCGAAACCACTCCATTGCGCCAAAAATTAATGAAACCTGATTTAAAAATTCGTTTAATGATGGTGCGCATAATAGATAATTAATTACAAAACGTAACGTCCTTGTTTATTGTCACGGATCAAACGACCGTTCTCTAGAGTCAATACCCGCCGACCTAACGAGTCAATAATACCTTTGTCGTGAGTGGCTAGCAACACCGTGGTACCAATGTCATTAATTTTTTTAAAAATCTGAATAATGTCATTAGCGTTAAGAGGATCAAGATTACCGGTTGGTTCATCGGCAATTAATAAATCGGGCTGATTAACAATCGCTCGGGCAATGGCCACCCGCTGACGCTCACCGCCAGAGAGCTCGCGGGGAAAACTCCATAATTTATTCCCCAAACCAACCAATTCTAAAACATGTGGCACATCGGAGGCAATTTCCTCATCCGTCCGCCCGGCCGCCTCCATGGTAAAAGCGATATTCTCGTATACTGTTTTATTAGGCAACAATCGAAAATCTTGGAAGACACTACCAATCCGCCGCCGTAATTTGGGTAATTCTTTATGATTAAGTTTATGAATATCCGACGATTCAAAAAAAACCTGGCCCATCGATGGTACATCCTCGGCTAAAATCATCTTAATTAAAGTGGTTTTACCCGAGCCCGAATGGCCCACTACCGAAACAAACTCACCTGGTTCGATTGCAAAAGAGAGATCAGCTAAAGCGACCACATCACCCGGGTAAACCTTACTCACTTTATCAAAATAAATCATAATTATTTAAATATTTTGTTCCGCCTCAACAAACTCGTCTAAATTACCCTCCTCTAACACCTTATCTACATCACGCTCCTCAACACCAGTGCGATGGTCCTTAATTAATTTGTATGGATGTAACACGTAAGACCTAATCTGATTACCCCACTCAATATCGGTTGTTTGTGACAACTTCATAGTATTAGATTCTTTTTCTTTTGCCTCCAATAATTTTTTATACAATTTACCGGACAAGATCTGGAGCGCTCGCTCTTTATTTTGCGCTTGGGAACGTTCGGATTCACAGTGGACGGCCAGGCCGGTGGGGATATGGACCACCCGGACTGACGTCTCACGCTTATTAACATTTTGTCCACCGGGACCACTGGAGCGGGCAAACTCAAGACGCAAATCAGCCTCAAGGATTTCCACCTCACTCACTTTTGGCAACTCCGGTATCACTTCCACTAGAGCAAATGAGGTGTGTCGCAATGATTTACTATTGAATGGAGACAGTCGTACCAGACGATGTACTCCTGACTCCTTTTTTAGTATACCATAGACTCCTTTACCCTCGACTAGAGCGGTAATATTGCGATAACCGCCCTGGTCATTGACATTTTTATGGATAATTTTCAGGCTAAAACCACGCCGAGTGGCAAAGCGCGAATACATCTCGTAGAGCATCGCTACAAAATCCTCGGCATCATCACCGCCGGCCCCAGCCAAAAGAGTTAAAATAGCGTTACCAACATCATATTTACCCTGCCCCGCTAATTTGTCTTTAAGCTCGGAGAGTTCTTTAATAATCTCTTGAGCCCTAATTTTATCAGCCCAAAAATCCGCCTCCATCATTTGGGCTTCTAATTTAACAATCTTATTTTTAAGATCCTTCATGAGCCACCTCCCGGAGTCGAACCGGGGACCTTTGCTTTACGAAAGCATTGCTCTACCAGCTGAGCTAAGGTGGCGCGTTTAATTTTTCTGGAGCCAATGCCCGGGTTTGAACCGGGGACCTTCCCCTTACCATGGGGATGCTCTACCAGCTGAGCTACATTGGCTTTGACTTATGTAATTTTCAAAAAACACAACAAATATAGTATTACATTTAGCGCAATTTTTCAACTAAAAACCCCCACTGTAATAGCTGGGGGATTGGTTAAAAAATTGGCTGCCGGCCCAGGGGGAGACCGGCAGCTTGGAGGCTCGGAGCTCGTCAACTCTAACACTACCGAGGATGGAACTCCTTTTTTAGATTAGCATAAATGCAAACAAAAAGCAAGCCCTGGTTTGATTTTTGGCCTATTTTATGGATTAATTGGTAAATTGCCGATGTAGCTCAGGTGGTTAGAGCGAGCGTTTCATAAGCGCTAGGTCGCTGGTTCGAGTCCAGCCATCGGCACCACGTAAAAACACTGCGTGTTCACGTGGCGCAGCCATGAGGACCCAGTGTTTTACGTGTCTCGTGATAAAATGGAAAAAATCCATTTTATTTTACGAGTTATGTCGTTTGTTGTGTATATACTTGAGGACCAAATAGATAAGACTTTGGTATAAAGGTTGATTTATGCTGAAATGTATTTAAACAAAGGTGATACCCTCGGTCGAGAGAAATTTTTAAAAAGTGGCGCTGGACATCGATTTGTAAAAAAGCAACTTAAGGGGTATTTTGGGGATAGAGAAAAGTAAAGCAGGTACGGTTGAAAAAATGACTCAAACACGCTAGGATAAGTAACGTTTGCAGACGTAGCTCAACTGGTTAGAGCACTCCCCTGTCACGGGAGAGGTTGCGAGTTCAAGTCTCGTCGTCTGCGCCGAAAATACTTGTTGCGGGGGCGGGAATTGAACCCACTACCTCAAGGTTATGAGCCTTGCGAGCAACCGTTACTCCTCCCCGCGATTAACAGATCGATCTTACCACACTTAGCTCAAAATTGCGAGCTTAGCGGCCACCACCTCGGCCACTGCCTGGATGGCCGGTTTTAAGATTTTATAAGGAGCCACTTCGTCCGGCTCAGCCTGAAGTGTCCGTTTAAGAGCATCCCGGTAAGCCACCCTAAGCTCAGTATTAACGTGGACGATGGCCACCCCAGCGGCAATCGCAGCCTTAATATCCTCCGGACTATTACCAGAGGCTCCATGGAGTACTAGAGACACTTTTACCGCCTCGGCAATGCTTTGGACTAACCCTTGATTAAGGCTTGGATCTGGCCGCCCAGCGAGCATGCCATGGATATTACCCACGGCTGGCGCCAGTAAGTCGACCCCAGTCTCGGCCACAAATTTGGCCGCCTCCTCGGCAGTTGTTAAACCATCAGTCAAATCCACACCCACAGGGATGTCGGTCAGCACTTGTGATGACATACCAATATAACCAAGCTCTCCTTCCACGATCACCTCTCGACCAGCCGCTTTGGCATACTCCACCACTTGTTTGGTTTGGCGGACATTTTCTTCATATGAGAGTCCACTACCATCAAAAAGGACAGCATCAAAACCAGCCTCGATCGCTTCTTTAGCCTTTTCTAAACTTTTAGTGTGATCCGCGTTTAAAAAAAGTTCCTGATTATATTGGGTCCTAAGCGAGTCCACGAGGGCGACAGCTTGGTGCACCCCCACAAAGTCACGCTCACTTTCAGATAAGCCTAAAATCACCGGCACACCCTTTTCCCTCGCCGCTTGAGCAATACCATACAAGCCCACCATGTCGCAAAAGTTAAAGTGCCCGACCGCCGTCTTGCTGACCACCACCGCTTGTATTACCTCACGCAAACTTTTCATATATACTGGAGTATATCATGACTAATTACGATTTAGTGGCTATTGGTGATACGGTAGTTGACGCTTTTATTAAACTTAAAGACGCCGAGATTAATTGTGATCTCAATAAAGAGCAATGTAAGTTGTGCGTCGCCTTTGGCGAGAAAATCCCTTATGAGTCCGTCACGGTGGTGCCAGCGGTAGGTAATAGTGCTAATGCGGCGGTGAGTGCAGCTCGTTTAGGATTGGCCAGCGCTTTAGTGAGTAATGTGGGACAAGATCAAAACGGCGAATTAATTATTAAAACCTTACAAGGCGAAAAAGTGGCGACCGATTTTGTGGCCACTAATCCGGGGTTACCAACTAATTACCACTACGTCCTCTCTTACGAGGCTGAGCGGACGATTTTAATTAAGCATGAAGTTTACCCTTACAATTTATCTGACATTGGTGAGCCTAAGTGGTTGTATTTGAGTTCACTTGGTGAAACATCAACTGACTTTCACACCCAAATCGCCACTTATTTAACAGCTCATACTGATGTTAAACTCGCCTTTCAACCGGGAACCTTCCAAATCAAATTAGGCAAAGAAGCTTTGGCTGCACTTTATAAACGCACCGAAGTATTTATCTGTAATAAAACAGAAGCCGAAAAGATTTTAGGTGTAATTGGCGAGATCCCGGAGTTATTAACTCAACTGGCCGCATTGGGGCCAAAAATAGTGTTAATTACTGATGGCCCTAAGGGCGCTTATGTTTTAGCAGACAACACCAAATGGTTTATGCCACCTTACCCCGACATTGCTCCACCTCAAGAGCGCACTGGAGCCGGTGACGCTTATGCCTCAACCTTTGTCTCGGCGCTGGCTTTAAGTAAAACGGTGCTCGAAGCGCTAATGTGGGCGCCGATTAACTCGATGAGCGTGGTCCAAAAAATCGGCGCCCAAGCTGGTCTCCTCACCCGCCAAGAATTAGAACATTATCTCGTTTCCGCTCCCGCCGATTACCGACCTAAACAAATATAAACAATCAAGATTCGACGTAAAAATATGGGTATTGAAAAAGTATTAAAATGTAAACTACTTTCGAGTTAGCACTTTCTGCACCGCTTCAATAATCGCCTCGGTTCCCAATTCGTATTTTTCAATCAATTCGGCTGGCGTCCCTGACTGACCGTACTCATCTTTGACCCCCACAAACTCCATCGGCACCGGATAATTAGTGGCCAGCAATTCAGCCACCGCACTACCTAAGCCACCGGCTTGTTGATGTTCTTCTACCGTCACCACCGCGCCAGTTCGTTTCACTTCACTTAAAATAGTTTTGTTATCTAATGGTTTAATAGTGTGATTATTGATCACCGTCACACCTACACCCTCGGGCAATAATTTCCGCGCCGCTTGCAAAGCATTGTAGACTAGCGGTCCACAAGCAATAATCACCACTGCCGGTTTTTCATCTTCCCACAACATATTAGCTTGGCCTAATTTAAATAGTGAGTCGTTGGTGGTAATAATTGGTGTCTTTTCTCGTGCTAATCTTAAATAAGTGGGATCGTTGGTCTTAGCGATCGCCCGTGTGGCTCGGTTAGCCTCTAAAGCATCACATGGCACCACCACCATCATCCGAGGCAACACTCGCATAATCGCAATATCTTCAAGCGCTTGATGCGTCCCCCCGTCGGGTCCCACCGAGACGCCAGCATGTGAGCCGACGATTTTAACCGGCCGATTATTGTAAGTGATAGTCGTTCTAATTTGCTCCCAATTGCGCCCCGGGCTAAACATCGCGTATGAGGTAATAAATGGGATTTTACCCATGGCCGCCAACCCCGAGGCCACCCCGGCTAAATTTTGCTCGGCCACCCCCAGCTCAATAAAGCGCTCTGGATATTTTTCCGCAAAAGCGAGCATCTTAGTCGACTCGACTAAATCGGCACACAGACCGACAATATTTCTATCTTCATCAGCTGCTAGGACTAAGCCCTCGCCAAAACCACTCCGGATCGGTACTTGCTCGACAGAAAGCTCAAATAATTTTGAGTTTAATTTTTGCTCCTTAGTTAAATGATTTTGACTACTCATGCTCGGATTTAATTTTACCACCCAAAGTACGTAACTCTTTTAACGCCATTTTTCCTTCCGCCGCGTTTGGTGGTTTGCCATGCCATTCAAAGCGACGCTCAAAGTCAGCCACCCCTTTACCTGGGATAGTGTGAGCAATAATGGCCGTCGGTTTATTAAACACCGCTTTAGCTTGACCGACCGCGGCGTCAATCGCTTCAAAATTGTGGCCATCAATCTCGATCACATGCCAATTAAAAGATTCTAATTTAGTTCTAAGCGGTTCCAGTGGCATCACCTCCTCGGTAAAACCACTGATTTGAATATTATTCCGATCAATAATCACCACCAAATTATGAAAGCCTTGTTTACCCGCCAACATCATGGCCTCCCAAGTATTACCGCACTCAAACTCACCATCACTCATTAAACAATAAACCATTTGTTCACTAGTGCGACCTTGATCAAGCTTAAGTGCCAAAGCCATACCCACCGCTTGCGAGAGTCCTGTCCCCAACGGCCCAGAGCTCGTTTCTAAAGCTGGCAACCACTCGCGATGAGGATGACCCTGCAACTTACTGCCTAACTTACGTAAGGTTGTTAAATCAGCGAGCGGAAAGTAGCCGGCATGCGCCATAGTAGCGTACAATACCGGGCAGATGTGACCATTTGAGAGTACCAAGCGATCCCGCTCCGGCCAATCTGGCTGTTTAGGATTATGCTTTAATTTATGAAAGTATAAATAAGTAAAAATATCGGCCATCCCCAAGGGTCCGGCAGTGTGCCCGGAGCCAGCGACCAAAAGCATCTCAATAATCGATTGGCGTATCTGATTAGCCTGTGCGATTAGACTCAAAATTTTTTCATCAGTTAGATGATCCATTTGATTTTAGAAATTGGAAGTTAGAGATTGGAAATGCTTAAGTGCTTTTTTTAGATCGTCGCTTTGCCAAATGGCCGAGCCAATCACTAATCGATTAGCACCAACCGCGAGCACTTGCGGCGCGGTATCCGCACCAATACCACCATCAACCGCAATTATACCATGCGGCCACCACGAGCGGAGCGTAATAATCCGTTCTAACACACCTTCATTAAACGCCTCCCCATAAAATCCAAGGCGCTTAATACCCATCAATTGTATCACTTTGACTTTATCGAGCCATGGTCGGACCAAATCCAGTGGTGTCTCCAGTAATAGAGCTATCCCCACCTCTACTCGTCGAGTGGAGGCGGCACTAATAATCTCATCTAAATTGTCGGTCGACTCATAGTGAATGATTAAACGATCAACTACCGCCAACCACGCGGCTACCACCTCCTCGGGTTGCTCGACCATTAAATGCGCCTCTAATTTTAACTGACCATTAACAAACTCTAAATCGTCTGGCGTTTGCCAAGTGGTATTGTCAACAAAGTGGCCGTCGGCAATATCTAATTGAGCCCAAGTAGTTAAACCCTCAAGCGTGGTAATTTTAGCTTGAATATCAGCAAAAGAGCGACCAATAATCGACGGGACAATCTCAACCATAATTAAAAATCAGGTAAATTAGAATTAGCACAATCAAATTGAGCCACGCGGCGTGTATGTCGCTCCTTGTCGGAGAAGGGTGTCTCCAACCACAACTTAACCGCCTGTTTAGCTTCGTCAGTAGTAATAAAACGCGCACCCAACGACAAAATATTAGCGTTATTGTGCGATCGGGATAATTGAATAATCTCCTCCGGGCCGCCGTAGTAAACGGCGGCCCGGACTCCCCGTATTCGATTAGCCACCATTGCTTCGCCTTGTCCTGAACCACCCAAAATAATACCAAGGCTGTCCGAATTAGCGATAATTTGTTGGGCTACTATCCGCATTATGGCGGGGTAATCGTCTTGCTCTTTTTTCTCAAACGCGCCCTCGTCAAACACTTCATAACCTAGCCCTTTGAGCCAAATTTTAAGCTCCTCTTTTAACTCAAATCCCGCATGATCTGCCCCCAAAAAAATTTTCATTATTTAAATTTGGCCGGTTTTGATGACGTGATCAATGAGAGTGTGGGTGTACCCCAGTTCATTATCATACCAGGCCAACACTTTAACTAAATTTCCCCCCACCACTCTAGTTAAATTTAAATCAACTAATGAGGCGTAGGGATTGCCCACAATGTCGGAAGAAACGAGTGGTTCATTGGTCACCGCAAACCACTTTTGCCAACGTGGGGCGCTAGCCGCTTGCTGTAAAGCATTATTAATCTCAACCACGGTAGTTGGCCGTTTAGTAATAAAGGTAACATCGACAATTGAGCCAGTGACTACCGGTACCCGGATCGCTACCCCATCAAATTTACCTGCTAATTGAGTAATGGCCTCGGTCACGGCGATAGCCGCCCCGGTGGTAGAGGGAACGATATTGACCGCCGCGGCTCGGCCGCGGCGGAAATCTTTGACATCCGGGCCATCGACTAATCTTTGACTGGCAGTATAACCATGAACAGTGTTTAAAATAGCCTTATCAATCCCAATCGCTTCATCTAAAATTTGGATTAAGGGACTGGCCGAATTGGTGGTACAAGAGCCATTAGAACTAATCTGGCAAGTCGCTAAGTTAGCCTCATTAATACCCATTAACACTGTACCACTTTGGACCCCAGCTACCGATTCCCCTTTAGCCGGAGCGGTAATAACCACTTTACGCGCCCCGGCATCCAAGTGGGCTTTAGCTTTAGTATACTCCTCAAAAATACCAGTGGACTCGACCACTACGTCAACCTTTAAATTTTGCCAGGGTAATTTAGCCGGATCTTTTTCACTCAACACTTTAATACTTTTACCGTTAATTATTAAAGCGCCATCACCAACCACCACTTCTAAACCACTGTGACCGTAAGCGCTGTCATATTTAAGAAGGTAGGCTAAATTTTCTAGCGTCGCCAAATCATTAACCGCCACCACCTCAAGGTCTGGATTGATAATTGCCAACTTTAAAAACGCGCGACCAATGCGTCCTAGTCCATTTATCGAGACTCTGACAATACTCATTAATATAATGATACCAAATTTTATTTAATAAAGTAACCAAACTACCCTCAAACCAAACATTGAATGTTTGGTTTTTATTCTAAAGATAATATAATAAATGATGATGCCCAAAGATGACTTAGTTGTGAGTGAGATATTCCATATCTACAATCGTGGAGTAATGAAACGTGATATTTTTCTCGATAATAGAGATTGGGTTAGATTTTTATTCTTGATTCTCTACTTTCAATCACCGGAGACAATTAACAATATTAGTGACCATATTACCCACTACACCAAACATTCAATGTTTGGTTTTGATAAAGACAAACATAATAAAATTCTTAATAGAAGGACAGTCAAATTGCAAGCTTTTGCTCTTTTGCCCAATCATTTCCATTTATTAGTCGAGGAAATAGAGGATAGAGGAATATCAAAATACATGCAGAGAATATCTAATAGTTACACTAAATATTTTAATACTAAATACAAAGGAAGTGGTCACTTATTCCAAAATCGATTCCAATCAGTACGCATCAAAGATAACGATCAATTACTTTATGCCTCAACATACATTCACCGTAATTGCCGTGATAACCCTAAATGGATAAATAAAGAAAAATCATACCCATGGTCTAGTTACCAAGATTATATAGACACCAATCGGTGGAATAATCTACTGGACACCGAATTAATCTTGAGTCAATTTGCAGACCAAAAAGAATACGAAAATGAAGTAAAGACTAGTAGTGCAAAAATAAAAGAATTAGAAATAGTTCTTCCATTTCAAAACTAAACATTCAATGTTTGGTTTTGGTAAAGATGTGTTGTAATTTGTAGATTAAGTTACCTTCGTGCTTTAAATAAATCCATTAAGAGCTGGGGATTCGCACTACCGCCACTAATCTTCATTCCCTGACCAACTAAAAATTGCAATACTTTATCATTACCGGATTTAAAATCGGAAAACACGGTGGCATTATCAGCAATCACCTGCTCAATAATTTTAGCCAAGGTATCAGTATCGCTTGATTGGAATAGGTTTTTAGCTTGGGCAATGGCGCGAGGTGCACCCCCATCAGTTAGCATTACCGCCAAAATATCTTTAGCGCCACGAGAAGACACCTCTCCCCCAACTATCAGACTAATCAACTCAGCAAAGTGAGCCGGCTCTGGTAATTTAGCTCCCGTCTTGAGAGCACTCTGCAAATCAGAGGTGGTGTAATTAATCGCCGTTAAAACTGAATCTTCTTGAGATAAATTTTTAACTACCTCGTCAAACCAGAGGCCTAATATTAGATCACTGACTAGCAACTCCACGTCTTCAGGCTTAAGACCTAAACTAGTTAAACGGGTCCGTTTAGCGACTGGTAACTCTGGTAAAGTTTGTTGTAAGTTAGCAAACTCGGCAATCTGACCAAGGCGCAATTTAGGCAAATCAGGATCGGGAAAATAACGATAATCATGTGACGACTCTTTAAGTCGCTGACTAAAGGTAACCCCTTTAACCTCGTCCCAACCGCGGGTCTCTTGGACCACTTTTTCCCTTTTTTCTAAAACTTCTTTTTGTCGCTTTAGTTCAAAACCTATCGCCTGTTCCACTGAGCGAAAGGAGTTTAAATTTTTAACTTCCACTTTAGTACCCATATCGAGGGAAATATTGGCCTCCACGCGCATTTCACCCTTTTCCATATTAGCCTCACTAACTCCTAAGGTGCGTAATAAAAGTTGCCACTCGCGGGCAAAAGCACCAGCTTCGGCTGCGCTCTCTACTACCGGCTCAGTAACCAACTCCATCAACGGCACCCCTGCCCGATTATAATCGACTAAACTACTACCACTTTTAGCATCATGTTGAGAACGCGCCGTGTCCTCCTCTAAATGAATGCGCGTTAAAGTAATTCCTTTAAGTGAACCTCCCGTAACAAGCGGATATCGGTATTGACTAATCTGATAACCCTTGGGAATGTCCGGATAAAAATAATTTTTGCGATCAAACTCGGTGTAATCAGCCAATTGTCCACCAACCGCTAAACCGACACGCAATACATGCTTGACCGCCTCCTGATTGATCACCGGCAAAGTGCCGGGGTGAGCCAGACAGATCGGGCAAATATTGACATTAGGCCGCTTTTCATCCGGATCATTTTTGGACCGGCAAAACATCTTAGTGACCGTCTTAAGCTCAGTATGAATCTCGAGACCAATAGTCGCCTTCATAAGCTTTTATAGTACAACAAAACCCCTCGCTCGGCGAGGGGTTTTGTAATCGTCAGTAATATCTAACTTACTCTTCGGAAATAACTCGGAAAAAATATTGGGTGTTAGCACTCAAACCCGAAAGAGTGACAGTGTGTTCAGTAACCTTAGTGGCGGTATCCGAAGTAGCGGTTGAATTAGCATAATCATAATTAGGGGCAGTACCCAAAGTAGAGTGAGACTGGGTGTCATAAATTACCCGACTAGTGGACGGCAAGTTGGTGGTCCATTTAAGAGTCGCCCCCGAAGTAGTGACATTCTCAATCCGGATATTAGAGATCGCTAAGGTTGGATTACTAGTATCAGCAACTGTAAGATTGATGGTTTGGGTAACTGACACATCATTAATATCAGTTACGACTAGAGTAATAGTCCGTGCGCCGGCAGTAGTAAAAGTCTGGCTTGGATTTTGACTAATACTACCAGTTAAGCCGGCACCAAAATCCCACACAAAAGCGTAAGGGCTAGTACCGCCTGATGCTGTAGCTGTAAAATTAACTACCTGACCAACGGTAACAGTGCTATTGTTGGCTGGCGCAGTGATATTAGCAACTAGAGCAGTTTGAGCCAAAACCCCAACCGGTACTACCGAACTAACCACGATAGCCAAAACTAGACTAAAAGTAAGTATTTGAGCAAATTTATTGAACATAATGATTTATTTGATAATTTAGCTTGTAAAATAAGGCTTATTTACGAATAATGACACCCTTCAATAAGTTGCCATATTACTACCACACCTCTCAAAATAATGCAAGAAAAACCCCGGCCTGTCATTGAGACAAAACCGGGGTTCGACCAGCATCCATCCGGAGCTGGTCGAGGAGGTGGTGAGGAAGCAATTTAATCAGCCGGATCAATTTGGATCCAGACCCTATCCGAAGCCAAAATGGTATTATCCGCTGACCGCAAAAAGACGTAGAGGTAGTTCGAACCTAATAGATTAGGAACTACCACACTAGTATCCAAACCCGATGGGTGAGTAGCCCATGGTGTAAACCAGTTCACAAAAGCATCTGGTGGTATATCCCCTCCAACCTCAGCACTTAACTCAATTGTTTCGCCGGGATTGAAAGTAGGATTACTTGATCCCACCGGAATCGGCGAGGTGATCCTAATTGTCGCCGGCACCTTAATTCTCACAGTAACAACTAGATTTGCTTCAGCTACCAAGTCCGAAGCATCTTTCGCTATTACTTTAAAGACTTTATCTTGTGGGTTTGCGTTAACGAAAACCCAAGACAGGATCGGATTAGAGCTATTCAATCCAGTCAGTTCAGTCCCATTAAGGAACCAACGGTAACTGACACTACCAACGGCATTAGATGGAGTAGCGGTAATCTGAACCCTGTCGCCAACCACATAGACACTCCTGATTGGGCTGATTAATAAGTGCACCTGAAAATTATCAGAAACACTATTCATCACCTCAAATGATCGAGTGTCCGTAACCGATCGTTGGAGACCATCGGTGACGGTTACCGTTACCGAGTGATCGCCAGCGATATTGAAACTAGTAATCAACACTGCACCCGTTGATGGCACAATCTGTTCATCAACCGACCAGTCAAAGTCCAGTTCCTGATCCGATACGGCTCCAGTTACTGTGGCCGTAAAAATCAAATTCTCATTTACTCGTATAGCTGAATCACTCGGATTGGTCTGAGTAAATGATAATTCTACTACCAGGTCTGGCGGCGTGATGGGATAATCATCCGGATCCGTCGGATCCGTCCCCTCATCCACTTCTTCGCCATCATCGAAACCGTCATCATCCGAATCCGCATCGAGCGGATTAGGCCCAATCGGCCCATCACTACAACTTAGCCATTCGATCGGACGAGACCAATGGATAAATTCAACCCAGTTAGTTAAGCCATCGCCGTCAGGATCGCTGGCGTTGCCATTGGGTGGTGTTGGACTGTTGGCGTTGAGTCCAGCACAATTTTCCCATCCATCCGGCAAACCGTCACCATCGCTGTCAAACTGATCTTCGGCGGCGGCCACCAAAACAATAAGCCGCTCACTACTGTCGCTAAGACCCAGTTTTACAACAGCCGTCTCAAGGCCCGGACCAAACGGCACGAATACCGCGCCACTAGTGGCGTTATTGTCGAAATATGGGAAAACATGTTGCTCGCCCGCCAGATCGATAAAAGCGCCAATGGTGATAAGGGCAATAGCGATCACGTCGCCACTTTTATCAGTCGGCACTGCGTCAACCGACGGAGTGCCGGTAGCCAAATCGATATGACCGATCACTCCCGCCAGAGCGGGGTGAGTGAAGGTGTAATCGGCCACGGCCGATTCAATCGTCACACCATTCACCTCAATAACACCGCCGGTGCCGCCCAATTGTGGACCAACCGTAATCGGATCACCGTTCCAAGTAATAGTGATAATCCGATCATCCGGACACCCGACCAGTACACTAGCCAGAGCGACCAGTGCTGGTAATACCAATCGCATCTTCATCTCATCTCTCCTTCTGTTTACAAAGTTCTCACTACATCTCCACGCCGACAGGGTGCAGAAATGTTGGCTCTCAAAAGTCAAAGCAATACTTTGTTTTGAGTCCTCCTGATTTGATTACTACCAGACCTTTAGTTGCTTGTCAATTTGTCGTCGACGGCTTCAGACTCCGGTATCTCCTGCCACTCGGCCACCGCTTCATCCAAATTCTCATCCAAAACTGGTTCTGCCTCTATAGATGATTCAAGAGGCAATTCCGGTTCCTCCTCATCAAGCGGAGCGGGATGGAACAGACTGGAGGATAATAAAGCCTCAGACATCGGCATCGCATCATTAGCGGTATCGGTATGATCACGCGTGACCGCCGTCAATAAGGCTTGAGCTAACTCTTTTTCCCTTCGCGCCTTATCGCGCTCACGCCTAGTTTCTCGCCACAACAGCATCAGGATAACACTGACGATTAAAAGTAACAGCGACAACAAGTAACACCAATTTAGCCACTTGGCAAAATCAAGCAAAGCCACAGCGGCCGCTTGGAGAAATCCAGCCTTAACCGGGGCGGTAGTGGTTGATGTGGTAGTAGTAGCTACTAATTCATCAAGATTAAATTCGCCACCGCGCTCTAAAGCAACTCGATAACGCTCGCGGAGATCTAAAGCGATCGGTCGCTCAATACCGCAGACGATGTAATTTATTTTTAAAGTGGTCGTAATGTATACATAACCCGTCGAGTCAATGATACCCCACGGCGAGAGCACATCGTTAATATAACGTTTTTGGAAAATAGTTACCGCCTCGTAAGTAGCTCGATCATAAATACCGGTTACTTGGATATCAGTAAAACCCTCAAAGTCGCGCAAAAAATACTGTAATTTGCGGACCTCTAGTGGATCATTATTAGCCCCCCATTTTATAAATTTAAGCAGATACGGCGAACATTGGGCCGGCAATTCGACTGGCGGACGCCGTCGATGACCACCACCGCCACCACCATTATCAGTGTCATCGTCCGTATCATCATCATTATCACCAGATGAAGTGGTAAAATTCTGCTCCGTCGAAATTACTCGATTAGTCGCGGTTCCACCGTTATTAGTGGTGGTAAAGCTCGACTCGCCAGAGACCACCTCTTCAGTCTCGCCTCCGCCACCGCCATCAACACTAGTAGTAAATGACTGTTCAGCCGAGATAATTTCTTTAGTCCCGTTGCCGCTAGTAGTGCTCGTGGTAGTAAATGACGATTCAGCGCTGATAACAAACGCTGACGGGGCGTTGGCGTTAGTAGTGGTGAATGATCTCTCAATACCCACCGCCGGCAAAACAATCAATACTTGAGCGGTGGTGAAAGAATTTTCCCCGCCAACAGTTGACTCAGCCGGCTCGCCACCTTCAGCTTGAGTGCTAAAAGTGTTTTCCGTATCGACCAATTCCACTGAATCAGGAGAATCATCAGGATCATCGACTGGTGGTAGCGCCGTAGTAGTAAAGGTATTTTCCTCGGCGGTCAATTCCGCCGCTTGAACTACGACCGGCCAAACTAACGACCAAGTCAAGACACCAGCCAACACGACAATTAACCCTAAAGTTAGGGTTTTATTGGTGAGAGTAAAATTAGCTGATTTTGCCAGCATCTTTTTAGAAAATCCTTTAACTAATCAATAAAAAGGCAAACTTCCCAAAAAGAGCTATGTCAAAAAAGAGCTATATTCAGATTATTACTATTACACTAAGTCAATAAAGTCAAGATAAATTTAACTGACTTGAATTAGCCAACAACCAACCAAAACCCATTTAGCTTAAAC
Source organism: Candidatus Vogelbacteria bacterium (assembly GCA_016188295.1). Taxonomy (GTDB): domain Bacteria; phylum Patescibacteriota; class Minisyncoccia; order Phycocordibacterales; family XYD1-FULL-46-19; genus JACPIA01. The sequence goes on along the minus strand of JACPIA010000004.1, from coordinate 54,628 downwards.
TAGGGCTAATTATAAAGGTCTCTATAGGACATGTCCTTTAGGAAGTAGGCTCGGGTTCTGGACTCTGAGGACTCTCCTCGGGAATTGGATTTTGAGGAGAGTCCTCATTATTAGCTGGTATTGGATCTGGGGGCGAGTCCTCGACAAGAGGTGTTGATTGTGGCTCTTGGTCTGGTTCCGGTTCGGGCTCTGGTTCCGGCTCAGGGTTAGGTACTTCTTCTGTTGGTGGAGTATCCACCGGAGCGTCCGGCTCCAGTGTCGGTGGTAATTCCGGTTCTTCTTCTGGTTCTTCAGGCTCTGGCTCACTGTCATCATTATTCCCATTATCTTCTTCCTCCAAATCTTCACAACGACCGGCGGCGGTTTTAACTACTCCATTCTCCACATAGATACAATAATAATCGCCGGAGGCTTTGTCGCGAGTAGTAACACCCTCTTCGACTAACAAACGTTTAGTCTCGATATCTTCCGTAATTAATTTACCATTATCATCAATACTCCATTTACCTGAAGCACTGGTGATCGCTTTGACATTTCTAAGTTCAAAATTATTCAAATCGAGCACCGCGAACGCTTTGATGTTTCCCGTCGTCTCATCTAAAGTCCACAGTCTAGCTAACATATCACCACCGCTAATCAAACTAGATAATTCGTCCAGCCTCTGCTCTTGCTCTTGGGTTCGTTTAATCAACAGGGTGGTCAAGTGGGACCAGCGAATACCATTAGCCAAACCTTCATCATCATAACTCACAAGACGCGTATCAATAGCCGCCACCTCCTCGGCGATTAGGCCGTAATGGGTTAGCGGATCAGATTCGTTTTTATAATTAAAAGAGACGGTGCGTAATTGATCAAGGAGGTCAGTGTCTGTCGCTAAATCCGTTACATTATTTTTATAACGCAAAGAGGAGGCCAGACAGGTCTCATTATCGGTGTTTTTGGTTACTTCATTAGCAGATGATAAACAAAGAGAAGCGGCGGCCGCACCGGTATTGGTCGTCAATCCATCAAATCCCACTGACCCGGTTACCGACAAAGTACGCCACGGAGTAGAAGTGGCAATACCCACTTTACCGGCTGTGCCATTAGTATTGCCTGTACCACCTGTAACCATTAAGACTGTCCCGCCATCACCACCCACATTTCCAGCATCAGTATCACCTTCACCACCGACAGCCAGATAAACTGTTCCAGCATTACCGCCATCATCACCATCACCAATACCGCCATTGGCGATATTGACTGTACCGCCAGCACCGCCATCACCAGAAGCCCCAGTACCCTCACCACCGATTGCCAGATTAACTGTCCCGGCCAAACCAGCAGCACCAGCGACATCTTTACCATTAGATAAATTAGTCGTCAGGGCCGAAGCCGTCGTGAGAGCCAAGTTAATATCTCCACCTAAAACCCACAAATCATCAGTCGTAGTGGCAGTGCCGTAGACACTAAGTATCGCATTTCTACTGCCCGCGCTATTACCGATATTGACGATGCCATCATTGCCATCACTGCCACTCCCAGTCTTGAGCCCACCAGCAACCATAGTAATAATCCCCCCAGCGCCACCATCACTATTACCAGCACCAGTAGCATCACCACCATTAGAAATATAAGTATTACCACCAGCATCACCGGCGCCAGTACCATCATATCCTTGACCGATATAAGTCGTCGAAGCGGTTAAATTATTGATTCCCCGATTAATATGCCCCAACATCAAACGAGTGTTAGTATTGTCCCAAAAGAGATTAGTCCCCGCCGAGCTGACTGCTGTCGATCCGGTGTAATAAGCCAAGCCGTTAATCGTTCCCGAATTGACCGTCCCGCTACCACCGCCGACTAAACAAGTTCCGCTAATAGCAAAGCAACCGCCAGTTAAATTGATCCCATTCATCATTGTGGAGGAAGCAGTAGCAAACAAACCGCCAGTCACCGAGAGAGCGTAAGCGGGCGTGGTTGAACCAATACCCAAGTAACCATTAGCACTGACCGTCAAAGCCGCCGTGGTGCTAGTCGCCAGAGCATCCGAGGAAGTAGCAATGTACAAATTACCTCCCTGTGAAGACAAGAGCCAGTGTTTAAGGTTAGTCCCACCCGCCGTATCCGAGAGCGCAAACGACGGTCGCGTCCCGGCCACCTGCAATAACCAGTTAGGAGTAGAAGTACCGACTCCCAGACGACTGTTGTGATCAATCCGCATCGCTTCGGTCAGGGTATTGGCTTTTCTGGTCAAGAAAGCCAGAGAACCGTCGCCAGTAGTGGAAGCGGTTAAAATCGTCCGCAGTTGGGAGTAAGTCGTTTCCGTCGTAGCCGAATTGAGCATATTAAAACTAAGCCAATTTTCCGTTAAATCGGCGGTACTGGCACGGAATAATTCCGCGTAAGCACCGCCGGATAAGGCTGAAGCATCGCTATTGAGCCGGAAAAGACTGCCGACCGAGCTAGAAGCGGTCGCGTAGGTTCCAGACGTAAACGCACCCAATTCCAATTTACCAAAGTTGTTAGCGGTATTGCTGGGACTGCGGATAAAGCCTGAGGCAATTCCCGGACCAGTGGATCGCTCACGAGTAAATTGAATCGCGCTATGTTCGCCGTGACCGGAGTTAATAATATTCAAAACAGAACTACCAGAAGCCGAGTCTATAGTCAAACGGTTGGCATCCCCTGATCCTTGAATATTACCTGTCCCATTAACTTGGAGACCGGTGGAACTAGCCGTCCCCACCACATCTAAAGTGGTAGCGGGAGCTGATTTATTGATCCCCACCTTGCCACTAGAATCAATAATCAGTCGATCGGCAGTATTATTAGTACGAAAACCCAGATAATTATTAGTGTGGTTATAAATTATTCCGCCAATGTCTACATCATTTTGATCACCAAGATAAATACCAGCTTCGGCAGCATTACCAGAAATAAGGGAAGCGTAAGTATTATTAGCAGTGGACAGAGTATTAGATAAAGCCAAAAGTGTACCGCTGATAGCCGTAGGTTTGGTGCCAAAAGACCCGACAATATCCAGCGCTACTCCTGGAGTGGAAGTACCAATACCAACATTGCCGCCAGAAGCTTGGAGTGATAAATCGCGGACAGCACCAGTGTTAGTGTATTCAGACTGAATCCCCCAACCATCACCTAAACGACTAAAGCGCAAAGTACGATTAGAGCCATTAGTAGTAGCGGGATCAACCAAGAACCGATTTTCCGTCCCTGACGTACCAGTGACTACCTCTAACTTTACTGATGGTGAAGTAGTACCCACCCCCACACTACCAGCCGAATTCCAAATGCCGGAACCAGCAAAGTAGCCGGTACCAGAAATAGTCAAGGCGGTAGTGGAAGCATAAGGTAAGATCGAAGCTCTGCTACTAGTCGCCACCACATATCCAACCGTTGGACTGGAAGTGGAAGTGAGACGAGTGCCGTCAAAGTAAGTGAGTAGATTAGTACCGAAGGAAGTGGCATTGGTTCCGCCATTAGCATAAGGTGAAGTTGGAAGTAAAGAGATTGGTGGAAGAAGCAGTAGTAGAGAAGAGGGTGGTGGTGGTGGCATTGGTAATCGTAGCAGTGGTGCCGGTGAACAAGGGGAAAGTGGAGGCTTGAGTGGTGGAGGTGGCGGTGAAGTAGTCCGCTCTAACATCTTGGTTAAACACCCCCTTACCATCGACTGATAATTTAGTGTAAGGCGAGGTAGTGCCAATACCGACATTGCCGGAATTTTTGACGACAAAATAAGGCACGGAATCATTATAATCACTGGCGATACGAAAGAAATCACCAGTACCAGTCTGCGTAATCGTGAGCGCAGTAGTGGAAGCGCCACTGGATTTATTGCTTTCGACCCACGCTGAGCCTCTGATGTGAGTCCAGTCGTTACTAGCGGCATCACCAAGGAAAGAATTATTCTCAACGATTAGAGTGGAGATAGTTGAAGTACTGACTGTCTGTCCACCAGACAAAGTTAAGGAATTGGCAAAAATATCACCTTCAGCATCAATCATTGTTTTGACCGACCCGCCCACCGCCAAGCCAAATAAGTTGGTGTCGGCATCAGCCGTAGCGGGGTTGATATAGACCGTAGCGTCCGAAACATTAGAGTTAGCTGTCCCAATCGCCCACGAGGTAAAAGTGTGAGGCAAGGTCGGTACCCGAGTAAAAGTAATCGCGCCGGTAAATTCGGAGGAGCCAGAAGAAATCAGTTGACCTTGAACATACAGTACGCCATCAACCTCGGCATCACCACCAATATATAGATCACCGCCTAACATATCTAAATTACTGATCAACCCCGAACCAACCGCAAAAGCTTGAGTGCTAGTACCAATTTTAGAAATCAACAAATTAGTCGTGGAAGCCAAACTGGAAACAGTTAAACCCGTAGTCGAAGCATAAGGAAAAGTTGAGGCCACACTGGTCGTTGCCGTAAAATAAGCGGCCACTGCTTGACCGACGACCGCAAGTGGTGCGTAAGGACTAGAGGTGCCAACTCCCACATTACCGGCGGCCGTAACCAGAAAGAAAGGGTTAGCCGTACTATAATCACTAGCCAAGCGTAAAATATTACCTGTGCCGGTTTGAGTAATCGTCAAAGCGGTGGACGAAGCACCACTGGATTTATTACTCTCCACCCACGCCGAGCCTTTGATATGCGTCCAGTCACTATTGGCGGCATCACCCAGGAAAGAATTGTTCTCCACAATTAGAGTGGAAATACTGGAAGTGCTGACTGTTTGACTGCCGGCTAAAGTCAAGGAATTAGCAAAAACATCACCCTCGGCATCAATTAAAAATTTAACGGCTCCACCGACAGCGGCACCAAGCAAGTTGGTATCCGAAGCGGCGGTGGCGGGATTGATATAGATCGTCGAATCATGAGCATTGGCACCGGTCGCACCGGTGACCCAAGCACCAAAAGAATGCGCCAAAACCGGCACATAAGTGAAACTAGCTTGACCGGCAGCGGTCGAACTAGCTGATGTTTGTAAATTGCCAATAATATGGACATTGCCATAAAAAGTTGAGGTAGCGGTGGTCGTAGTCGCCACCACATATCCAACCGTTGGACTGGAAGTGGAAGTGAGACGAGTGCCGTCAAAGTAAGTGAGTAGATTAGTACCGAAGGAAGTGGCATTGGTTCCGCCATTAGCATAAGGTGAAGTTGGAAGTAAAGAGATTGGTGGAAGAAGCAGTAGTAGAGAAGAGGGTGGTGGTGGTGGCATTGGTAATCGTAGCAGTGGTGCCGGTGAACAAGGGGAAAGTGGAGGCTTGAGTGGTGGAGGTGGCGGTGAAAAACGGGGCCGAAATTTGCTGATAACCACTGACTAAACCATTAAAAATGGTGGTGCCAATAACAGCTAAATTACCCAGTGCCGTCGTAGTCGCACTCGATGAGCCTACTTGGCCCAACCCGCTCATACTCCAGACATTAGGTAAAGTAGTAGTAGCTGAATTGATAAAACTTAAAGAATCTAAGCCATCGAGTTTGTCCGCCTCGAAGGCAGCCGGGACAGTGCCGATAGTCTTGCGCGGTGTCATTTCGGAATCGGAACCCACTTTAACTCCTAAATAAAGAGTTTGATTAAAATCAACCGATGAAAGCGCTGTGTCCGAACCTAACATTGTGCTGAATAGACCATTGGTAACCGTCACTGTTTTGGTTTCAGTCCAGACATTAGAGCCACCACTAGAAACGGTATATAAACTAAACACGATACTGTAATTGCCATCAGATACCGCCACATTACTGCTATCAGTTAGCTTGCCTTGATAATTTATTTGCTGATTAAAAACGGCTAAAGTAATACTTGGAGTTACTAACGTAATAGTGATTAAAATAAAAATAACAACACGACAAACAGCCCGAATTAAAGCGGGATCAATCCAAAAGAGAAGGTAAGGTACAATCTGACGTATTAATTGTTTTAATACAGTAATCACCCTCTTTTATGTCAGAAATCTACCCTTAATTATACCACCAGCGAGCGTCAAAAAACCTTATAATTTAAAGGTCCATGGGGATAACTGGCGCCTAAAAAAATCCAATCAAAAATAAGGCAAAGATAAGGCCGATCACAATGCGATAAAAACCAAAAATAACAAAAGAATTAGTTTGGATAAATTTTATCAGCCACTTGATGGAAAGGATAGCGACAATAGTCGAAATAAATCCCCCTAAAAACAATGCCCCCCACTCATTGTCGTTAAAGATCGACCCGTGTCTTAACAGATCATAACTGGTGGCCGCCAGCATTGTCGGGATAGCGAGCAAAAAGGAAAACTCAACAACGGCCTCACGGCTAAAACCGCGCGCGAGGCCGGCCAAAGTGGTGGCGGCCGAGCGCGAGACGCCAGGAACAATGGAAATAGCTTGGACCAAACCAATAATCACCGCATCCGACCAAGTCAAATCCATTAAATTTTTAGTCTCAATATTTTGGAAATGTTTTTGATACCACCGTTCAAATAAGATCAATAACAAGCCACCGATGATTAAAGTCCACACCACCACTAACGGACTAGTGAGCAATTTTTTAATCACCAAACTATAAAATAAAAAACCAATGATACCGGTCGGGATAAAGCCGATCACCGCCAAGGAGGCCAATTTTTTATTGTGCCATAATTTTGATCCATACAAAATGACCGCCGCCATAATCGCCCCCAGTTGAATTGCGACAGTAAACGAGGTCACAAAGGGCGAGCTCGTGATATTTAGCAGTCTAGTCACTAAAATCAAATGTCCAGTCGAAGACACCGGCAAAAACTCAGTAACACCTTCGATTATACTTAAAATTAAAATCTGAGACCAGGTCATCGTAATTTATATTGTTTAATTAAACGGTAACTGCTAAAAATTAAAATAGAAATAATTAAAATAGCAAAAATACCGTTCTCAAACCGGTTAATTAAATCGGCGTAGGTTGAATATAAATTACCGGCCAGTGAACCAATGATCGCTAAAATAAAAACTCTAACAGCCGTACCGGCTAAGATAATCACTAAAAATTTACGCCAATGATAGCGGGCCAGACCAAAACCTAAATTAATTGCAATATTAGGGATTAAGGGAAAAACTCGCAGACTAAATAACACCAGCTCATCACGGTTAGAGCGTTGCAGTCGCTGATCTAAGCGCTCGACATCTGGCCAACCAACACCCAGCCAGCAACCATAACGCTCAATAAATGGCCGACCAAAAACATAACCCACATAATAATAAATCATCGAACCGGCCACCACGCCGATAGTAATCGGGATAATTAATTTTAAAATTAACGTACTGACAAAACTGACCGACACCGGCATCGTCAAAAATAAAAAGCCTGCACTAAGCATCACTAATGCTGATGGAATCGGCGCTATCACTTCTTCTAAAAATCCGGCCGCTAAAACTCCTCCCGCTCCTAGTGGCCAGAGTACCTCGCGAATAAAAGTAATCATCATTTCAATCATAAAGACTAAGCCCCATGACACTTCTTATATTTTTTGCCTGAACCACAAGGGCAGGGATCATTTCTACCCACCACAGCCTTGGCGACAGTGGGATGACCAACTGTCGTACCGGGCTCGGTTGGTCCAGTGGTTCCGATCGCCACCTCTTCGGCTTTAACGGGAGCAACACCTAGGTTGGGAATTAATTTAAGCGCCTCGGCAAAAATATTAACCTCTAAATCTTTGAATAAACGCAACCCTTCACGCTTAAACTCCACTAATGGGTCTCGTTGACCATAAGCCCGCAGACGAACACTACTGCGCAAATAATCAATTGCTTCTAAATGCTCCACCCAATATAAATCAATAACTTGTAAAATAAGCGTGCGCAGACTGGCCTCTAATTTATCGGTACCAAACTCTACTTCTTTTTGATTAAAAACTTGCTTAAAATTAACGATTTCTTCTTCAGTCCAAGCTAAAATTTCTTGAGCACGAGCCACAAACTCCTCAAGTTCTCTCCGTTTACCAAATAACACTTTTTGACGGCGCTCATACATCGTCACCCGCTGATGATTAATCACATCATCATACTCCAGCAAGTGTTTACGAGTATCAAAGTTAAGTCCTTCAATTTTTTCTTGCGCCCCCTCTAAAGATTTGGACACTAAGGAGTGGGTAATCGGTTCATCTTCGGGGATCGATAATTTAGTCATCAAACTCTTAATCCGATCCGAACCGAACATCTTCATCAATGAGTCCTCAAGTGAAAGATAAAACACTGTCGTTCCCGGATCCCCTTGGCGTCCGGCCCGGCCACGGAGCTGATTATCAATCCGCCTGGCCTCATGACGCTCGGTACCGATGACGTATAAACCGCCTAGTTCTTGGATCTCGCGAGTTTTAATTTCATCCGGCATTGTTCCGCCTAATTTAATATCAACGCCCCGACCAGCCATATTAGTTGCAATCACCACCGAGCTCTTAGCACCCGCAGCGGCAATGATTACCCCTTCCTCCTCATGATTTTTGGCATTTAAAATTTTGTGAGCAATGCCCGCTTGACGAAAATGAGCCGAGAGCAACTCATTTTTTTCAATCGAGACAGTGCCCACTAATACCGGCTGGCCTTTAGTCTGCAATTCTTTGACTAGTTTAGTAATGACTCTAAATTTAGCTGCTTCACTCTGTAAAACAACATCTGGTAAATCCTGGCGGCGCGATACTTGATTAGATGGTATCGCTACTACGTCTAATCCATACACTTTACGAAATTCCTCCGCTGAAGTTTTAGCGGTACCGGTCATACCGGCTAATTTTTGATACAATCTAAAATAATTTTGCAATGTTACAGTGGCAAAGGTCCGCGATTCTTCGCGCACCTTAACTCCCTCTTTAGCTTCAATCGCTTGATGTAAGCCCTCGGACCACCGGCGTCCCGGTTGCAAGCGCCCGGTAAATTCATCAACAATGATTATTTCTCCGTCTTTAACCACATACTCCTTATCGCGCTGATAAAGCGCTTTAGCTTTAGTAGCCGTCTCTAAATGATGCACGTATTTAATGCCCTTATCAGTATAAATATTTTCAATCCCCAAAGCCTGCTCCGCTTTTTCAATCCCCGCCTCGGTCAACGAGACCGCTTTTAATTTATGGTCAATAGTAAAATCATCATCCTCATTTAATCGGCGAGCAATATTAGCAAAAGTGGCATACCAACTCTCGGCATTAGCTACCGGCGCCGAAATAATGAGTGGTGTTCGCGATTCATCAATTAAAATCGAATCCACTTCGTCAATAATGGCAAAAGGATACACTCGATCCGTCCCTTGGAAACGTCCCATTACGTCACCATTATTATAAACCAAGTGATCTCGGAGATAATCAAAACCAAATTCATTATTGGTACCATAGGTAATGTCCGCCAGATAGGCCTCCTGACGATTACAATGGCGCAAAAATTGAGGCAAAACTTTAAATGAGCCTTCGGTATCACGAGCAATATCTTGATCTTGGTGATTAGGATCGTATAAATATGAAATCTGACTATTAAGTACTGACACCGACAAACCTAAATAATCATAAATTTGCCCCATCCAGACCGCATCGCGACGCGCCAAGTAATCATTAACCGTAACAATGTGCACCCCTTGTCCGGACAAAGCATTTAGATAAGCCGGTAGAGTGGCCACCAAGGTCTTACCTTCGCCGGTTTTCATTTCAGCAATGGCTCCTTGATGCAATACCAAACCGCCCAATAATTGAACATCATAATGACGTTGTCCTAAGGTCCGGCGCGCAGCTTCACGTACCACCGCAAACGCTTCGGCAATCAGATCATCGAGACTGTTACCGGCTTTTAAACGGTCTCTAAATTCGGCGGTCTTCGCCTTTAACGCTTCAGGGGTAAGTATTTTGATTTGCTCCTCATAATCATTAATGGCTTGGACTTTGGAAGCCAGCTTATTTAATATCGTCTCGCTATGATCACCAAAAAGATTGCCGAATAAAGACATAATTAGATTAATTTATACGGGTGAAGTATAACACAAAAGACCGCCCTCGTTTAGCGAGGGCGGTCTAACTCCCAATGGAATTATTTGCGCTTCTTAGAAGACTTTTTCTTTGAAGATTTTGCCTTCTTAGCCTTTTTCTTTTTAGCCATAATTGTTTCTCAGATTTTTTTTATTAAAGTGATGTAGTAACTTCGACCACTCTGGCCACTACTCTACTTACTTTAAGTATCGCGCAAAAAAAATGTGATCACAATGACTTAGCACTTAAAAATGTGGATAACTTACGAAGTTAAAAATCCGATGCAAGTGAGAATAATTGTCAAAACAATTGCGCCACCTAAAAACCAGTCGGCATTAGGCGACTGGTTAATCACCAACAACAAAATTGTTGATATCCAAATCACCAGTAAAGCGATAATCATCCAAGGATAATGCATAAATTTAAAAACAATAAAATATTTCCGTCCCGGCATGGCCAGCGGAAGACAAGCTCCAAAACGACGATGTTTTATGTGAGCGCTGCCGCTGGCCATGCCGGAGTGCAAACTATTAATTAGTATATCACAAACCCCCGCCAGAGGCGGGGGTTTGTGATCGTCGTTTTGGTGTCTAGACCGAATATAAATATCTAGTCTCAACCCTCACTCTGGTAGCCTAGCAAATTTATAGTTAAAAGTCAACCTGAGCTTGTCGAAAGGTCAAATTTTATTGTCCTAATATATTGCGTCCGGCTCTAATATCGTCAATCAACTCTCGGCCCTGTTTCTCATGGTTGGGGAATTTGGCAATGATTTGTTCAATGGTAGTGATCGCTTCAGTACGACGGCCAACCGCCAGATAAGCGGCCGCCAGTGAGAATTGATATTGAACATTATTAGGGTTTGTCGGAGCCAATTTTTGCCAACTCTCTAGGACTAAATTATATTGGCGGGTCTGCGCAAACCAGTTTATATACTGCGGATCAGGCACGGCAATCGTCCCATATTCCGGTATCAATAAATCGCGAGCGGCTTGGATTTTGCCATTCATTAATAAAATCAAACCGTAAAATTTTCGCGCTTCTAAATAAGTCGGGTCTAATTCATAAGCTTGACGGACAGCCGCCTCGGCCTTAATATAATCTTTTTTAGCGGCATAATTAGAGGCTATCGAAAATAAAATTAGCTGTTTGGTCGGAGACGATTGACGCGCTCGTTCTAAATAAGTAGCCGCTAAATCAAACTGATTAAAGTGACTTAAAAAATTACCAGCTAACAGCAACAGTCTGGCATCTTCCGGATTCCGGGTAACGATCTGCTCCATCTCTTTAAAAGCATAACCAGCAAAAGCTTGACGTTGCTCAACAGACAAACGCTCGTCGCGAACTACCGCTTCGGCTCGATTAAGTAATTGCTCCCGGAGCTCCCGATCACCGAGTGGTGATTGATAGTCGATTACTTTTTGAAACCAGACTAAATTTTCTAGTGGTTGACTATTACCGCGCATTGCCTTGATTAAACCGCTAGCGGTGGCCAGAGGCGCGATATTGACTAGATAGATCACGCTACCGACGATCATCACCACCACTGCGACCGTTCCCCAAACTAATGGAGTAATAGTTATTGAATTTTTAGGATTTGTCTCTTGGTTATTTTTAATTGAAGCTTGATGCAAGTAAGCTAAAAGTAGAAAAAAATAACAATAACTCATCAAGTTATCGAACACAAACAGATTTTGAAAAAAGTAAGCCGCCAATAAACCGGTGGTTAAACTTTTAGCGACCGGTGAGCCGAGCCAGTCAGCAAACGAGAGTCGTCGCCACAGTAACCATAATCCCCCAGCAAACAAACTGAGATAAGCCAACAAGCCGATTGGTCCGGTAGCGACCAACCAATCGAGTAACACATTGTGTGAGCGATCAAACCAAGCCTCCTGACGCCATAAGCGCGGATCATAATATTTATCAAAGACTGCTCCATAATTTTCTTGGCCCCAACCAAAGAGAGGCCGTTCCACTACTCCCTTCAAACTCATTTGCCAAATAATTAGACGTGATTGAGTAGTAGCCTCCGTAGCCGAGATCGAAGCGAAACGAGCCAGCACTGGGCTGTTTTTAATTAAAGCAGTGTCTCGAGCTAAAATAAATCCGCCAATTAAAAGCATCAGAGTAACCAGCGCCACAATCATCCATTGGCGTGATCGCCCCGGATATTGCCAAGCAATTAAAATACCAGACAATAATAATCCACCAATTAAACCTAAAATAACCCCTCGGGTGGCCGTATGGTAAAGTACGACCAATTGCAAGACCATTAAAATGCCTAAAATATAACGTTGCCACACATGGGCGACCCACACCTTGGTCAGTAAAACGAAAATTAAAAACAAGTTAAAGAGCAAATAGACCGCCAAATAGGTGGCATTGCCAAAAGTGGCGTCTACTCGGACACCACCTTGATTGATTGTAGCCCAGCCAAGTAGTTGGACTAAAGCATAACTAGAAATGAGCGTACTGACCACCAATGAAGACCAAACGATTAAACGCCAATATTCCCGTTTAATCACCACTGACCCGGTTACGACAAACAAAGCTAAAATATGCCATAAACCAATTAACCCTTCCATTCGCTCAAAATTCGACCAAAAACTACGCATCGGATTAACTCCCAAATAAGCTGCCAAAGAGGCAACCACTCCCAAAATTAATACTGACCACAATAGCGGTGACGATTTAGGTCGAGCATTTTTATCGACCAACATCAAAATCAACCACAGGCCAGTAATAATCTCCACCACAATTCTAAAGAAAAAGGCCTTACCAGTGATAAAGGGAAAAAATAAAGTTGAGGAAACAATTAATGGAGTAATCAAAAGTAGACAAATCCCACCAACAATAGCCCACAGTAAAATATTTTTAAATATCATGGTCGCACTATAGCATAAAAAGACGGAAATGCTAGTATGGTATTGATGATAAAACGCTTTAAATCTGGGCTTTATCAAAGTCTCCGTTATAGCGAGCGCTACACCAAAACCGATATGGTCTACTTGGCCAGCGGTGGTTTTTGGGTTTCCATCGGACACGTTGTCTCTACTTTATCGGGCCTAGCTTTATCACTGGCTTTTGCTAATCTCCTACCAGAAACCACTTATGGAATTTATAAGTATATAATGTCCATTGTCGCTATTTTGGCTATTCCAACCCTCTCAGGTTTAGACGGTGCCATCGCCCAAGCAATAATGAAAGGGTACGATGGCTCTTTTTGGAACGCCTATAAAACTAAATTACGCTGGGGGGTATTGGGTGGCATTGGCAGTCTTTTTGTAGCTGGATATTACTTTTTTTCTGGCGATCAGACACTGTCTGCCTGTTTCTTAATTACCGCCTTTTTTTTACCAATCGTCGATATTTTTAATCTTTATGGTTCAATACTTTATGGTAAAAAAGATTTTCGAAACAATTACATTTTTTATATTCTCATTCAAATAATCTCCACTATAAGCATAATTACGGCCCTATTCCTAACCAATAACATTTATTTTATCCTGTTATCTTATTTCTTACCATTGACTATCGCTCGTTATGTAATGCTTCAATGGACCATTAAAATCCATTCTCTAAACAATCGTATCGAATCTGACACTATCTCCTATGGCAAACACCTTAGCTTAATGAATGTAATTAACTTAATTGCTGCCCAAATGGATAAAATTCTAGTATTTCATTTTATTGGCGCAGCGGAATTGGCAATATACTCTTTTGCAGTTGCTTTACCTGAACAAATACGCAGTCTAGCTAAAGGGGTATTTACTGTTGGCCTACCCAAAATAGCCGCCATTGATGATGAAACGCACTTAAGACAAAGTCTACGCCAAAAAACTCTGACTCTGACAATTATTTTTGGCCTGATCACCTTGATTTATATCTTAATCGCACCATTCATCTATCAATTACTTTTCCCTAGATATTTGGCCTCCATCGGCTTATCTCAATTATATAGTATTGGTTTAATTACTATTCCAGCAATCAGTATTCTATCTATGAAATATACTTTGGATAAAAATATCCATGTTTTGTATCGGGCTAATGTCGCTTCTGGTTTATTGAATATAATTCTGTCTTTTGTCTTGATTAGTAATTTTGGACTGACCGGAGCGGTAATTAAAAACACTGTGTCTTGGGTCTTTTTAATGATCCTAAATTATTATTACTTCCAAGCACGCACGATCCCCAAAACATGATAAGGTTAAAAAACAAGACACTGCTCATTTTTAGATGGGCTCCACCAGTAGCTGGCGGCCCAAATTGTATCTATCACCTCTTCTCCCGATTTAGTCCAACTGACTATTGCATCCTAACTAACTATAAAAATACCCATAGTGGTAATTTAACTAACAATTGGCTACCGGCTAATTACTATTATTACGATAAATGGAGTCTGCTTAAAACTGGTTTCTTTAAAAGGATAACTCAAGCTTACCAGTTAATCAATGGCGGATACCGATTAATTAAACAAGAACATGTCGACCTTATTTTTTCCGTCTCTGATGGTGGTCATTCTTTTTTAACTGGATTAACGTTGTCGATTATCACTGGTCGCCCATTAGCCATTTACTTATTAGACCTTTATAAAGACAATTATTTACCCCGGCGCCAAAAAATAATCGCCTGGCTGATCGAGCCGATTATTTTTTATTGGGCTATAAAAATTATTGTTACTAATGAGGGTACCAGGGAATTTTACCTAAGACGTTACCCTCGACTTGATTTTGAAATAATTTATAATTCGACTGATTTTAACCAATACCAGAAACAAATAACTCTTTATAATCCCATTTCTCCTTATTCGATCGTCTTCACTGGACACCTATATTGGGCTCAACGCCAAAGTATTGAAAACTTAATCCAAGCCGTAATAGAGACGACTGAACTAGAGATAACTTTAACCCTCTATGTCCTTAATCCCCCAGCAGACTTAGTAGCACATTACATTAATAATCCTAAAATTATCTTTACTAAGGCCCCACAAGAAAAGATGCCTGAAATACAAACCAAAGCTGATATTCTTTTTTTGCCATTAGCTTGGGAGACACCCAGTCCAGCGATAATCCAAACAGCCACTCCGGGTAAATTAACCGACTATTTGGCTTCTGGGCGGCCAATTTTAGTCCATGCCCCTGATTATGCCTATGTCAGTCGTTTCAGCCACAAACACGGTTTGGCCACTGTTGTGGATCAAAATAACATTGATTTACTTAAAAAGGCGATTAAAAAGATACTCACTGACCAGAGGCACTCCCAAGCGACCATAGTCAAAGCTCAGGACACTTTTCATCGTCTTTATAATGCTGAGATAAATGCCCAAAAACTGGCTGATATCATCAACCATACCCGCTAATATTTAAGTTAATTTAAACCTTGTCCTTAAAAAACAACTGTGCTACAGTTAGCCCATTCAAAAAACAAACATGATCCTAAGTAAAAAAAGGAAAAATAATATTCTCGTGGTCGGTGGAGCAGGTTACGTCGGTGGAGCAGTTACTGATATTTTAGCGACAAAATCAAATCAATATAATTTTAAAGTCTATGATAATTTGATGTACGAAGACTTATACCGTAAGCCAGTCGACTTTGTCTACGGAGATGTTTTAGACAAAAAAAGGTTAAAAAAAGAGTTACGGTGGGCTGATGCTGTTATTTGGCTAGTGGCCATTGTGGGCGATGGAGCCTGCCAATTAGATGAAAATCTGACTCGAGAAGTAAACCAAAAAGCTGTAGCCTGGTTGGCTAAAAACTTTACCGGCCGAATTGTTTTTACCTCGACCTGCTCGGTTTACGGTGCACAACACACACTCATCCTAAATGAATCATCTCTAGTCAGACCCCTCTCTCTCTATGCCGATACTAAATATCAGGCTGAAAAACTACTTAAAAATAATAACGCGGTGATCTTCCGCTTAGGAACATTGTTTGGTGTCTCCGACCTTTTTTCCCGAATTCGAATGGACTTAGTAGTAAATGCTCTTTCTGCTCGTGCTTGCCTTGGTAGTACGCTAAACATCTTTGGTGGCAATCAGTATCGACCATTACTCCACGTTAAAGACGCTGCCCAATGCTTAGTCGACGCTTTAGAATTTAAAGAACAATCTCGATCAGAAATATTTAATATCAGCAAAAATAATATCAAGATAATCGATTTAGCTAAACAAATTAAAAAACATTTCCCTAAAACAAAACTAAACCTCACTGAGATGTCTTTTGAGGACGCCCGAAATTACCAAGTTTCCTGTGACAAAGCCAAAAAATATTTCAATTTCAGCCCCAAATATTCAGTCGATGATGGTATTGACGAGATCGCCGACTTGGTTCAAAACAATCGAGTTAAAGATTTCAACAATCCTCGTTACTCTAATCAGATTTTTTTAAAAGATTTTTTTAAAAACTCTGCTAAATAAAATGGACAACAAGATTGAACCAAGATTAATTGACGGCGGTATAGCGATCGATGACCGAGGTACCTTAATTTTTAATAATTCTTTTAATTTTAAGGGGATTAAAAGATTTTACATGGTGGAAAATTTTTCAACTGACACAATCAGGGCCTTCCATGGACATTTAAAGGAGGAAAAATACGCTTTGGTGATTAGTGGTTCAGCGATAATAGCTACAGTTGAGATGGATGATCCAGTTAAACCAAACAAGGACAATACCGTACATCGTTTTATCCTCTCCGATAAAAAACCAGCTTTACTACATATTCCAGCTGGTTTTGCTAACGGTTTCCGCTTTCTTACGCCCCAGGGTAAAATTTTGTTCTTTTCTACCACCACCACGGAGGAGTCCAAAAATGATGACTATCGCTTTCCGGCTGATTATTGGGGAATGAAAATCTGGCAAGTAATCAATCGTTAAACAGCTAATGAAAAAAATATTGATTTTAGGAAAATCGGGAATGCTAGGCTCAATGGTTTTTGACTATTTTTCCAAGCAAGACGATTTTAACGTATTAGGGACAGTTCGTGACGAGTTTGAAGCTGGCGTCGATAAACTAGCAGATAAAATTCTTCCTTATTTTAAGCCTGACTATATCATAAATTGTATTGGAGTGATAAAGCCTTATTGTAAAGACAACGACTCCGAAGGTGTCCTCCGAGCAATTAAAATTAACGCTTTATTCCCTCATCAATTAGCTGAAGAAGAGACCAACTCTAGAATCATTCAAATTGCCACCGACTGTGTCTACAGTGGCCAACAAGGTAATTATTTAGAAGATTCCCCTCATGATGCCCTAGATGTCTATGGCAAGACCAAAAGCCTTGGTGAAGTATTTCAACCCAATTTCCTAAACCTCCGTTGTTCGATTATTGGTCCGGAGTTAAAAAATAAAGCCAGCCTTTTGGAGTGGTTTTTATCTCAACCTAAAGATAAACCATTAACCGGCTTTACTCACCATCTATGGAATGGCGTCACCACATTACAGTTCGCTCAATTTTGTCACAACATCATCCGCCAAAGCGATGATTACTTTGATGACTTAGTTAGAAAATCTCCAACTTACCACACCGTTTTAAATGAGACTGTTAATAAGTTTGAATTATTAAATATTTTCAATAAAGTATTTGATGCAGGTTTAACTATTGAGGCCACCGATAAAATTGGAGCCCCAGTAAACAGGACAATCAAATCTAAATTTAATATTAATCCTGATCCCTTAATACCAATGGAACAAGCAGTTCAAGATTTAAAAGATTACATTAACTTAAATAATTTTTATGACCATGGAAAAAATTAACAAGATGAAAATCATTACTATTTTAGGGACGCGACCAGAAATTATTAGGTTATCCCGAGTCATTCATGAGCTAGATCTTAAAACCAACCACAAAATAATCCATACTGGCCAAAATTATGATTACGAATTAAATGAAATATTTTTTAAAGAATTAGGCATTAGAAAACCTGACTTTTTTCTTAACGCGGCCGGCCAAAGCTCCTGCGAAACCGTGGCCAAAGTAATCATGGAGACTGAAAAAGTCCTCCTGGCGGAAAAACCTGATGCCTTTTTGGTTTTGGGCGACACCAATAGCTCCCTAGGAGTGTATGCTGCCAAGCGCTTAAAGATCCCCACCTTTCACATGGAGGCAGGTAACCGCAGTTATGACCAGCGCATCCCCGAAGAGATTAATCGAAAAATAATTGATCATATTAGTGATATTAATCTAGTTTATTCTGACTTAGCCCGACAAAGTTTGATTAGAGAGGGTTTACCTTTAAATCAGATCATAAAAACTGGTTCACCAATGAGAGAAGTGCTCTCTTTTTACGAGTCAAAAATTAAAGATTCGTCAGTGCTTACTAATTTGGGTCTAAAACCGGAAACTTATTTTGTGGTGAGCGCTCACCGGGAGGAAAATGTTAATAACCCTAAAAATTTTGAAAAATTGATCACCACCATTAATACTATTGCCGAGAAATACGATCAGCCAATTATTTTTTCCACCCACCCACGGACCAATAAAATAATCACTGACAGCCAGGTCCACCTCCACTCCCAAATTAAAATCCTAAAACCACTAGGTTTTTTAGATTACATTAAATTACAACAAAATGCTCGTTGTGTTTTGTCCGACTCCGGCACTATTAGTGAAGAGTCCTCCATTTTAAATTTCCCAGCTTTAAACCTCCGGGAGGCTCATGAACGGCCCGAGACCATGGATGAGGCCGCAGTTGTAATGTCGGGACTAGAGACAACACATGTCTTAAGATGTTTAGAGGCGGTTTTGGATCAACCTCGTGGTGACAAAAAAGACTTTGACTTAACTAAAGACTACACCCCTACTAATGTCTCCAAAAAGGTGGTGCGGATAATTTTAAGCTATACTGATTTTATTAATAAAAAAATCTGGTTTAAATAACTAAACTTTTTTTAAGCCAAAGATACATTTTTTTACTCACAATCTTAACCAAGTTTCTTTTACGGAAAGTCCCTATGGTTTTAACGGCCCAAATTGCTCCCTGAGGCTTATTAAATTTCTTACCTAAATTATCATGAGTGTGAAAATCTTCGGAAATAAAAAATTCCCATGTATCGTCAAAATCCTCTGGCAGCCAACCAGATCGATGCTCTTGCCAACTACCACCATTCATCCCCCAAGCATCTTTACCATCAGAATGATGTTGCGGCATAAATCCCAGAGGAGTAAATATGATAATTTGAACTCGGGCAATTTTTTCCATCTGTTTTAATAAATCCAAAGCCTCTTCTTTATCCAAGTGCTCGATGACATCAATCAAAAAGACCGTATCAACAGACTTGTCCGGAAAAGTCTCAATAGCATCCTTCCAGGTCCCCTTAAGGACCAAATAAACCCGATCAAATTGGCCCCTAATCTTATTTTGTAAATAATCGATATACTCCTGAAATGGTTCATAACAAATATGAACAGCGGGGATGATCATTTGCTCCGGATTAATCCCACAACCAATATCTAAGACGATGTCCGTCGTGATAATCTTTTTTTTAACTTCCCTAAACAAATCCTCCCTTCTTAATTTTACAATTTTCATAGATTAGCGCTTTTTTAATAAATAGACCCGCTCATGATAGAGCTCTGGAAACCAAACCAATACTTGATCAAAAAACATTTGAATCGGCCTGGCAAGCGCTGGCCAACGCCAAATTTTAGGGATAAATATACCATAAGATTTAGTAGCGATAATATCAAAATCTTGATTAAAGATTTTTTCATACTCTCGATAACTCGAGTAATCTTGATAATAATCCCTATCGTAAAGCTTTAATCGAGCATATATAGATTGCCGCCCAGCAACCGACTTAATCAAAAAACCATCTGGTTTTAAGTGTTGTCTCCAATAAGCGATCTCACTAGACCAATCCCCAGTATGAACACCAACCTCCATAACAACATCACTCGCTTCAAAATCGGGATTAAGCTGGTCGCGTAAATAAAAATCCGCATCAACAATCCTAGCCGACAAGGCCAATTTAATCATCTCTGAAGAAATATCAACCCCAACAAAATGGCCAATTTGCTCAGGAAACTGTTGTCGTAAAAATCGAGCTAACACCCCATCAGCACAGCCAATCTCAAAAACAGACGGTTTCTCTATTTTATTAAGCACCTCCTTAAAAAACCCAGTTAAAATTGAACGCCGGGTAGTGAATATATATTTGATATAACTATCAACTTTGCCAGTATATCGTTTTTCAGCATAATTGAGACTTAATCCATCATAGATACTTGGGTCCTGTTTCATATTTGGAAGCTTATCACACGTTTATACTCGGCTAAAACTAAGGCGGTAGTTTGGTTGACTGATAAATATTTTTCAACAACCGACTGACCCAATTGACCGATTCGCTCTGCTTCATTTTTATTAATTAAAAAATTTAAAATAGCTTTAACTAATTCAGTTTTTTTCAGTGGATTAACTACTGATCCTGCCCCCGTTCTTTCAACTAAATCACTGATACCAGCAAAACATGATACCACTACGGGCCGGCCACAAGCTAAAGCCTCGGCCGCTACAAGCCCAAAAGTATCAAAACAAATTGATGGCATTACGATTATCCGAGCAAGGTGATAAATGACTGGAAGCAAATCACGATCAATCCAATCAAGAATCACTATCCGATCTCTAATCAATCCTAGGCCTAAATCAATTATCAATTTTTCTGTTATTTTACTTGATCTACCAACAACCAACAGTCGTGCTTGGGGTTGATAAGAACTAATCTCCTTAAAGGCTGAAAGTAGTTGTTTAATACCTTTGGCTACGGTGGGCTGTCCTACGAATAAAATAATGTCCTTATCGACCAAGTCAAACTGATCTAACATTTTTCGTGATAAAGTACTTTCGATAGACCATTCTTGGAGGTCAATTCCATTAGCTACAACATCAATCGGCCGAGAAATATTGTTAAGCTGAAGAACTTTCTTCAGCATCGGACTAACCGCAAATATTTTATCGACGGATCGCAAACAATATCTGATAAACAAATTACGCCACGGATTAAATCTTAAGCGATAAACCAAAAATTGGTCCCACCAACTGATTGGAGTATTAATTTGAGATGATTTTAATTTACCGTAATGAAATATCATCACGTCGTGAGCAGATAAAAAGACTTTAGCGTCAAATTTTTTAGCTAACACTAAGCAGTAATACGACAGGTGATAATGAATATTATGAGCGTGGACAATGTCGGGATTTAAATCTTTAAGTAGTTGTTTTACTTTAAAAACCGTCTGGGGATTATATAAAGACAGCCACGCCCGCCATCGCTCATGATAATTAGAACAAATGGAGTAAACCATAATACCAGAAACAGTAACCACGGATCCAGCTTGGTCTAATTGTCGACAAGTGGTGATCACTGAAACATCACAACCTAAAGATTTAAGTTGAGTCGCCATTGTACCAGCGGCCGCCGCGGCCCCACCATTTATTAAAGGAGGAAAATCATCTGACAAAATAACAATTTTCATAATTGTTTATAAAACGCCAAATATTTTTGAGCGGTCTTTTGCCAAGTAAAATTTTGAACAAACAGTTTAGAATTAGCTCCTAATCTCTCTTTATCTTTTAGTGCCTCGGTTAGTGCCTCGGCAATCGATGCTGAATCACCAGCGGTGGCTAAATAGCCATTATAACCATCCTGCATTGCCTCGGCCGTACCCGAGTCCCGACTGGCAACCACTGGCAAGCCAAACTGCGCCGCCTCTAACAATACCAGACCAAAACCTTCTAAATAATGTTCACTGGTTTTAGAGTTAAGAGTAAACACATCAGCTACTGCATAATAATATGCTAAATCTTGATCGGTTTTAGCATCAACGATGATTTTAACCTGGCCATCTAAACCTTGAGCCACCGCATAATCTTTAATTTTTTGAGTATAATTTTGATCTCGACCTGACCCGATTATCAAGTATAAAATTTTTGGATAATCTTTAGTTAATAACTTAATGGCTTGAATGGTATCATACTGACCTTTGCGATTTTTAATTTCACCCACTGTTAAAATTACTGGGAAATTGGTCATTTTATCAACTATAACTTCCGGTAAGGGAGTCAAACCTAAATAAACTGTACTGATATTAGTTAATTTAACCTGTTCCAGAATTTTATTTTTAATAAAATCACTGATCGCAAAAACTTGTTGGGCCCGACGATAACTCCGAGCTAGCAACCCCCTTTTAAGTGGAATCACAGCATAGGTACCGACCGCATTGATAAATAATTTTTTATTAGTCCCTAAAACTGCAAAGTAACCATAGACCCCATAAGGCCACCCGTCAAAAGCATGGATGATATCATAGTTGTCCGCCATTCGCCTAGTCAGCCAAATATTAGTCAACAACGACCAAATTGAGATTAGTGGTTTAAGGTCAGTTGTTTCCGTCAAAACCAAACATTGAATGTTTAGTTTTTGGTATTCGTTAACTACTCCGAGTGAGTAGCGTCCCCAGCCGGAATTTGGCTTAAGATTATTAGTAATAATTAATATCCTCATAATTCCCACCATTTAGTCCGATAGACTAATTCGACGACGTGCTCTCCGGCCGGCACATAAATACCTTGCAGAGCATAATTGGCTGGATAGATTTTTACTGGCTTCCCGTCAATATATGCCTTCCAGCCTAGCACATCAGCATTGGAGACCACCAACCAGCGAGATGCTTTAGTTTGGGTGTTAATTTTAATCTTTTCATCTTGAAAATCAACCACGAATAGCTGGGTGTCAGATTGATCGACTAATAGCACTTTATCACAAGTGTTACATTCGATGTAGGACTTCTCAGTAAAATTATTAGACGGATTAACAATAGTGTTTAAATTAACTTGGTCATCGTTCTCTTTTAGATAACTGACTATTTTAGGGAAAAATATTCTTGGCATTACCTCTTTATTCTCATATAAATAAAGTGGTACTTTAAATTTAGTTGCCAAAATACTTGAGACTAAAACCAAATTCTTATGCTTGATCTCGTAGGGAGTAACAATATATTTAACATTTAAAGCTGACAGTAATGGAATCTTCTCTGCTAGTGAGGTTTCTTCTTTATCTAAATAAAACAGGACTAGTTGTTGGACTTTACGATCGCCATTGCCTTCAACGCCACCGACTAACGCTAAATCATTAGTATTACCAATTAAGCCCTCTAAAGCAAAAACATCGACATCTTCTATCGCCTCAGGATGTAGGGCCGCTATTTCCCGATATTGGGCCGAAGCTACTAAATAGCTATAGACTCTAAAGTTATTTAAATCGGATTCACGTTGTTTTATTAAGGTAACAAATTGAGGTTTAGTAGTAACTAAACTGCGATCGGTAAATTTAACACTAAAGAAAAAAGTGGCTACTAGATTAATTATTGTTAAAATAACCAAAGCTCTAAAGAGATATTCTTTATTATTATGATATGTCTTTAGTGTGATCCAAAGTAAAACTACGGTTACTAACAACAAAATAACATGCGGATTAAGTAAACTGATATTGTAAAAAGCTTTATCGATCAATACAACAATCAACTGATGGTAATAATCAAGCGGTAATTGCGAAGTATCAGGATAAATGTAGGTATCAAAATAGTTCTTAGTTAAAAAGATGATTTTGGTTCTGAATAAATAAAAAAACAAATTAATAATCAAGAGTAGTGAGACAATGGCCGTCGTAATCCTTTTTATCCAAACATTGATCGTTCTAAAAAGGGCCTCGTCTTTTTGATCAGCCAGGAATCGCCAGCCAAAACCGGTTAGGATAGCTAAGAAAATATTGCCGACATAAAGCCATCTGGCCGGAATGGCAAAATATTTAAAAACGGGCAAATACTTTAAAATCAAGGCGGTTGGCGAATACTCAATAACTAAACTAAAAAACAATAAAAAACCGAGGCCAGCCATCAAGGTCAAAGAATTCTTTTTAAGCGTAAAGACTAAAGCAATGATCACCAAAAACAACGGCACGATACCGATATAAGGCATAAATTCTGGCCCGGTAAAACCTTGCACATTTAGACTAGGCAAAAGATATTTAGCGGGGTCAAACCATTTAAGATACTCATAGGTAATAAAACTTGAACGAGTAGTGTACTCGAAAAAACGGTAGGTATTTAATATTTGCGGTGCCCCAATAATAAATCCTCCCGCCAAAGCAATAAAATACCAAATCATTAGCTTTAATCTCTGATAAAGAGACAAACCAGTATGACTCAGAAACAAAATCTGATAAGTAAGAAAAGCAAACCCGCCACAAAAAGCCATCACAATAAATTGATAATGAACACTCAAGAAAGCGTAACCAAAGACGACTACCAAAAACACTGGCGACCATTTTTTATTTAAAATAATTTGGTTAATTGACCATAAAATTGCCGGTAAAAGAAAAAAACCATTAGAGATTGTTGACGACGGTATCCAAGAAAAGCCAATTTGACTCAAGCTAAAGACCACAGTGGCAATAAGCGAGCTATTTCGACTAAGTGATAGACTGGTAAAAAATAGGTAGGCAAAAACGGCGCCTAGAATTACATTAAGGAATAAGATCAGATGGTAGCCATCAATAAAATCAAATAGTCTAAAAACCAATAAATAAACCGGGTTAAAATGGGAATATTGGAAAGAGGAAGCGAGTGGAAACCCTAAGTACAAATAGGGATTAAGACCAGACAGATAATGGGTCTGAAAAAACTCCATCGCGGGATAGGAATAATGAGTCAGATCCCCGCCAAAAAAAATTTTGCCTCCAAATACTAATGGAGTAAAAATTAACACGATCGGCAGAATCACAAAGATAGCAAAGTTTTTCATTTGATGATTCGAAAATAAACAAAATCGGGCAATTTAATTAAACTATTAGGACTAGGAAAAAATTGTGTCTCAGCGATTTTATACCCCTCTTGTTTAAAAATAGCTTTTAATTCTGATTCGGTCTTAATATACTTACCTTGATCAAGATGGAGAAATAGCTTGGTAATAAAATTATCTTTCTGTGGTTGGCGGATGATCTCAAAAATATGTAACTCCCCTCCCACCTTAAGTGAAACTAATAGGTTTTTAATAAAGAGTGGTAATAACCTAGGATCAAGATGGTGAATCGTGCCAGCAAATAAAACATGATCAAAAAAATCTGGCTTGTAAGGCGCTTGAGCCAAATCCGCCCATTCAAATTTAACATTAGGATAGGAGGCAAATTTTTTACTGGCATCTTTAATGGCCTCTCGATCAATATCTACGCCCCAATAGTCAAAATCTAAAAAAGCCTCCGTGCTATTACCGCAAGCACAACCAAAGTCTAGGAGCTTACCGCTCCGTGACTTAAACACCGAGGGGTACATGGCGTACTTAAAAGTATTAGCCCCGACTACACCTTGAAGCGTATTCCAGACGATGGGAATATTCAAGATTTTTTTTAACAGCTTCATATTTTAGGCTTTTGAGCCACTATCCCTAAATTACCTATAGGTAAAAATAAAGGCCAGTCAGTTAAACCAGCTTTACTAATTAATTTATCAATCAATTGTTTAAGTTTTAGAGGCTTAATTGGTAGGAGTGAAAATAGATAACCAAATGAGTGACGGCTCCAAGGGTAAAATACTCGTACTACCTTGAAACCATTCTCCTCGAACAATAGTCTGATCGTTTTAGTATCATACAAATAAGTGTGCTCGATGTCGATAATGGGCGACTTTTCGCCTAAAATCCTAGCGCTTAAAGATTTACTATTGTGATTAATCGCTAAAAAAATCCCACCCGGCTTAAGTAAAGTAAAAGCGGTAGTTAAGACTTGATTAGGGTCAAGCAAATGATCTAGGGTTTGGAAAATACAAATACAATCAAATGATTGTGAAGAAAATAACCCATCCACAAACAGCCCTTGTTTTATATTTGATTTAATTCGGGCGGGCGCTTTAGTGATGGCCTCAGTACTAGGCTCGACCCCATAAACCTGCGCATAACCCTGACGCTTAGCCTCAATTAAGAAAAAACCATTACCACAACCAATCTCGAGTAAGGCTTGTTTACTAGGCACTAATGATTGAATCTTTTTTAAATAATAACCATAAGTTTTAGCGATATTATCAATCGAGCCCTCATAAGTTAAATGACTCCGCTCATAAAGCTGACTGTAGACCTCGGGATCAATGATCGGATCCGAGCGTAGCAGACCACAGCCCTGACACTTAACCATCCTAAAATGGATCTTTTGATTATAAAAGCGCCGGGCTGAAAAGGCCCGCTCATCTAAAGCTTCACCCACTAAGTCAGCTGGGTAGACCTCCTTGGCGTTATCTAAAGTGCCACAAATCGCACATTTGGTAGCAATCATGTAGTCCTATTATCCCTTAAACCACCAAAAAGTCTATCATTGACACTCATCCTTAAATAACCGATACTGCTTAAGTTATTATGAAAGTCTTTATCACCGGCATCTCCGGCTTTGTGGGAGCTAATTTGGCTCATAAACTGGTAGAGCAAGGTCATGAGATCCATGGCTTGGTCCGGGCTCAATCTAAAAACAGCTGGCGCTTAGAATCTATTCGCAATCAAATCACCATCCATGAGGGTGATATTTTAGATAAAGCTAAAGTGAGTGAGATTATCACTCAAGTTAAACCCGAGATCATCTATCACTTAGTAGTTTACGGGGCTTACCCTTTTCAAAAAGACGCCGAATTGGCTCTCCAGACCACAGTCATGGCCACCCTCCACTTACTCCAAGCGGCCAAAGCGGCCGGTGTTAAAATGGTCGTTAGTACTGGTAGCTCTTCAGAATATGGCACCAAAGATCACCCGATGCATGAGGATGAGCGCGTTGATCCTAATAGCTACTACGCCGTGGGTAAAGTAGCTCAAACACTATTGGGTCAACATTTTTCCAACACCGAGGACTTACCAGTAATTACCTTACGTCTCTTCTCAGTTTACGGACCATATGAGGAACCAACTCGATTGTTGCCTGTCTTAATTTTAAATGCTTTAAATAATCGCGACATCCCGCTGGCTTCACCTGACACCGCTCGCGATTTTATTTATGTTGATGATATCGTTGACGCTATTATCCAAGCAGGTAATCGCCCTGACTTAGGTGGTCAAGTATTTAATTTAGGTAGTGGTAAGCAACAAACCCTGCAAACTTTAGTGAATACAGTGATGTCTGAAACTAAGAGCAACTCTAAATTACTATGGAATACTTACCCTAAGCGTCCGTTTGATACTAATATTTGGGTCGCCGATACCGCCAAATTAAAAACTGATTTAAAGTTTGAGGCCAAAACTCCGTTTGCAGTCGGAATTAAAAAAAATATTGACTGGTTCAGAAATAATCAACAATTTTATGCCAAGTAAGATTACTAAAAAAATTCCCTTGGCTAAAGTGTCCAAATTAAGCCAAGAGATCAAACGATTAATTGTGGAGATGGGTTACCGTAGCAAATCGGGCGAGACGGGCTCGGCTTTGTGTATTAGTGACATCATGGCCGTGCTTTATTTTCGTGTTTTAGAGATTAATCCTAAAAAACCAGAGCTGTATGATCGTGATCGTTTTATTTTAAGCAAGGGTCATGGTGGTGCCGCTTTATACGCCACTTTGGCTTTGCGCGGCTTTTTTCCTAAAAAACGCTTGGAGGGTTATCGAATGGATGGCGGTACTTTTCACCTCCACCCCTGTACTACCGCCGGCCCCGGGATTGAGGTCTCCACCGGCTCACTGGGCCATGGTCTCTCGATTGGTGCTGGTATTGCCTTGACGATGAAACAGGACTGCCCCCTAAAAAAAGTGTTTGTCTTAATGGGCGACGGTGAGTGCAACGAAGGCTCGGTCTGGGAGGGTGCGATGTTTGCCGCCACCCATAAACTAAGTAACTTAATTGTGATTGTTGATGAAAATAAATTCCAAGGTTTTGGCAAAACCGGCGAGGTCCACACCATGGACTTAGCTAAAAAATGGGCCGCCTTTGGTTGGGACGTTTTCCGCACTTCTGGCCACAACCTTAAGGAGCTAGAGCAAATGATTATTAAAGCTAAATTATCGCCCCGACCTGCGGTGGTTTTAGCCGACACTATTAGCGGTAAAAGTATCCCTAAAATTGAGAACACTCTCCTCGCCCACTACTTTATCCCTGATGATGAGACTTACCAGATTCACGGTAAAAAGAAAAGGTTATGAGACATGACTTTGTTAAACAAGTATTAGTTGAAATGAAGAAAAATCCAAATATTTTTTTCCTTACAGCCGACCTAGGCTTTAACGCCCTAGAGTCAATACGCGATAAATTCCCAGACCGTTTTATCAACGTGGGTGTAGCTGAAGCTAATATGATTGGGGTAGCTACCGGTTTAGCCTTAAATGGCAAAACCGTCATCACTTACTCGATTGCCTCTTTTTTGACTTTACGTTGTTTTGAGCAAATTCGAACTGATGTTTGCTATCACAATTTGAATGTTAAATTATTTGGGGCAGGTGGTGGTTATAATTACGCCACCCATGGCGTTACCCATCATACCGTGGAGGATATCGCCATTATGCGCGCTTTACCTAATATGCAGGTAATGTGTCCCGCTTACTCTTGGGAAGCAGCCGGGGCCACTAAAGCCGCTCTCACTACTCCTGGCCCAACTTATATGCGCTTAAGTAAAAACCCGGGCACTGACTTTTCTCAATCAAAATGGCAATTCAAGATCGGCCAAGGCTACGAGATAAAGCCTGGTCAAGATATTGTGATGATCAGTACCGGCAATATTTTAGATCTAGCCATAGCCACTGCTGAAAAAGTAGAGAGTGTTTTAAAAAAGAAGGTGTCGGTAATTAGTATGCCTAGTGTTAAACCTCTAGATCACAAACTCATTTTGACTAAAACTAAAAAAGCTAGAGCCATTTTTACTATTGAGGAGCACAGTCTGATTGGGGGCTTAGGTGGAGCAGTGGCTGAATTGCTACTTAGTTCACTAATCAGACCAAAATTATTTAAGTCTTTTGGTTTACCCGATCACTTTATTAAAAATGTTGGTAATCGTGACTACTTGTTAGACCAAGCCGGCTTGTCCGCTAATAATTTAAGCAAGCAAATCACTTCGGCTTATTTAAAATACTTTTAACCACAAACTTGGGCCGTTGTTTAACTTCTTCAAAAATACGACCTAAATACTCGCCAATAATACTCAAACTAAGGAGTTGAATACTACTGAAGAATAAGACCAGCACAATAACCGTGGTAATCCCCCGCGGCTGATCAGGATAGATAAAATACAGGCTCACATAAGCTATAATACCCACTAACGCAATAACAAAAGTGATAATCGCTAAATAGAAAATAAATTCTAATGGTTCGTAGGAAAAGGAAAAAATCCCCTTTTTAGCCCAACGAATATTTTTAAGCAAATTGTTGGTGGTCACCCCAAACATGCGTTCTGGTCTAAAATAAGGTACACCTATTTGACGGAAGCCGGCCCAAGCCCGCATCCCCCGGATAAACATATCGCGCTCGGGCATCGCTAGCAATACCTCAACCACCTTTCGATCAATAAGTGAAAAGTCGCCAGCATCACGTGGGATTTTAATATAAGATAATTTACTAAACAAACGATAAAATAATTTATAAGACACTTGTAAAAAACGAGTGGCTTCTCGTTTAGTCCTAATTCCGTAAACCACATCATAGCCCTCCAACCACTTAAATACAAATTCCTTGATAATCTCGGGTGGATCCTGTAAATCACCGTCGAGTAGGACCACTGCATCACCAGTAGCCACCGTCATCCCACTAATAAAACCATTTTGGGTACTAAAGTTGCGCGAGTGGGTTACCACCACCACCTGTTTATCCTTCTCGGCAATGGCCGTTAATACCGCCTGGGAGTTGTCCGGGCTACCATCATTAATAAAAATAATCTCGTACTGACAACCAATCTCCTTAAAGATTTTGGTTAAGCGCTCATACATAATCGGGATCGCTAACTCGTCGCAATAACAGGCGATAATAGCTGAGATTTTCTTCTTAGTGATCATGTTGGTATAGTAGTCTAAAAGCGCCAGATTGACAATTTATCTTTACACCACACTTCTTTTAAAAACCCAAGGCGGTCTAATTGCCATTGTGGATGTTTAGACTGATCCCACAACATATAGTCGACCTGGTAGCGCCTAAATTGCCACTCTAAGGGTTTAGCTACAAAAAGCTGGTACTTGGTTACTAAATCATCTAAGACAGTGTCTGGGAAGCAGCCAAATGAGCCACAGACCGCCCGCCAATATTGACCTTCAAAAATACGCTGACCGACATCATTACGATTAGTATATAAATACTCTTTAGCTTGTCCAGTCGTAACACCATTTAACATCATTCCTAAAAAATAATTATGCTCCAAACGTTCCAGAGGTATCGGATAAACACTGGCATGTAAAGCATCATAAACAGCATTATGAGTATACATCGGTACCAATTCCTCCAACTCACGACTGGCATAAACCACCTCATTGACTGCGGTATTTTGATTGAACCAATTAAAAGCCCCGGCATACGCTTGACTATTAGTAAATAACGGCAGTAAAAAGCGATATGATGATGTCTGTACACTAATACCAGACCAAATTATTATGACAATACTTAAGCCCATCAGATACGGTTTTAGTCTATTAAAATATTGATTTAAGAAAATTGTCCCAATTATTACCGTCACGATAATAAAGACGGGAATATTTGTCATAAAATGATAATGATGTTGCTGGACTTCGTGACCATGAATCATCTGCTGGTTACTGGCCCAAAAACCGGCCCAGATTAAAATATATAAGAAGTAAAATTTAGCTTGATCAAACCAAACAAATACCCGTTTAGAAGGATAATTAAGTTTAGTCATTAAATAATTCCAAGCGTAAACAGTGGTTAATAATAACAGTGGTAACAAAATCACCTTTTCGACTATAAACCGGTGAGTTAAAACATAATTTTTTTGGACACTGGCGATACCAACACTTAAAGTCGCAAGCATTTTAAATAAAAACGGTAAAGAGACCACTAGACTTAACCCTAACACTGAAACTAAACTTTTAATTAATAATTTATCTTTCTTAAAAATGGCCGCGAGCAGTAACAGCCCAATTAAAATTAAAGTAAAATTCCAAAAGAAAAAATAAATGTAAGCCAACAGACCAGTCAAGATACCAGCTAAAACCACATACCTCTTTAAGTGCGGTGACAACCAAACTTGAGCCAATAGGCTAAGGTTTGAAAAGAAGAAAATAACACTAATTTGGGGATTAACCGGCCGATTATAAGTTAAAAAAGAATGGAAGGGGCTATCTAAAATCAAAGTCCGCCACGCTGAATCAAGATTTAAAGGAGCCAGCTCTGATCCTAATAACACCGCCATACCAGCCACTAAACTAGCGGACCGACTACCAGAGATAATGTAGCCAAAAAGATAAATCGTTAAAAAAATTAGGCCGGGAAAGATAAATTTAGAACTAATAGCAATTTGAGTGATTGACAAATTGAGAGTTTTACCGACTAATCCAATAGTGTATTCAATAGGCCGATAAAATGAGCTAATGCTGGTAACTGGATATTCCACCAAATAAGGGTTTAAAACTACCGACTCCCCATCATAGACCTGCCTGATTAAATTGTAGTAAAAAACTTCATCATAAGACCCAGACATATACACTCCTTGATATTCATCTCCCAAATCGTACGCAAAATATAAGTGAGGAGCGATATAGATCACGCCGATCAACATCGCTACTAAAATAGCCCAGATATGTTTCTGTAGCCGCGATCTAAGGGCTCTCCAATATAAATTAATTACCGACCAAAACATCTCCCAGCTATCTCGGACGATACTTACCTTAGAGCCGGGGACCGCAAACCACTCGACCGGTAACTCGGCAATCTTATAACCTAGCTTTTTAGCCAACCATAAAATCTCAATGTCAAAAGCAAAGCGATTGAGCTTTTGCTCACTAAAAATCGTCTGAGCGGCCTTGTAAGAAAAAAGTTTAGCGCCACAAGAGGCATCAGCAATATCTGGCAAAAGTGGCGCACATAAGGTGTGGAAACACCAACCAACAAATCGCCGCCACCGAGACATTACGACTGTACGGTCAGACTGCCCAACTCGCGAACCGATCACAATATCGCTTTTTTGACTAGCAATAAAAAAATTAATCAATTCCTCAATTGGCGTTGCGGCATCAGCATCGTAGATAAATACCCAGTCGCTAACAGCCGCTTTAACCCCAGCTCGCACCGCCGCCCCTTTACCGCAATTTTTATTTAGCGTAACAACTTTGACCGGTAGCCTGTCAGTAAAATCTTTAGCGATTAGAGACGTATTATCACTAGAGCCATCATCAACCACTATCACTTCTTTTAAACTAAAAGGTTTAACCGACTCAAAAAATATTTTGATTTTTTCTAAAGTAATGGGTAACCTTAAAGCCTCGTTATAAGCTGGAATAATAATTGATAACGTTTTCATTTTTAATAGTTACTTGGTAAACGATAGACCCGGCGGTAATTGTCATCTAATACCAATTCATAGACTGGTTGGGCCTTCAATTTTTTAAGACAAGCATTGATATTTTTAATTGGAAATTCAGGACTAACGTATAAATAATTGATCTCAAAAAAGTGAAACGCTTCAAGCGAACAGTCGCTAATAATTTGGTTGTACCACGAGCGTTCAACCTCACGTTGACTAAAAGTAAAATTATAGGGCGCACCTGGGGTGTAACGTCCAGTAAAACGAATAAACTCTGTATCATATGGGAAAAACCTATCCTTAAGGGTTGTATTATCATTAATCCAATTGTAAGCCGGAGCATCAACCGCACTGGGAGCTGGCGGCCGCATAATAAGTGGGCTAATCTGACCAAATCGATCTAAATTAGATATTGTAAACATTAAATGTGAAATTACTCCAGTCAAACCTACCAATATTCCTAGCACTATTACCCCTCTGCGGCCAGATAAAGAAATCGCCGCTCGATACTTAGCCTCGAGAAATACTCCAATAGTTAAACAAAACCACGGGATAGCAATGAGAAAAAACCGAGACATTTCCCAATTTCTTAATGGTAGTCTAAACAAAAATGGCACCACAAATGCCCCCAAAGCCATAATGGCAATAAAAAGAAATTCTCCATTTTTTCTTTTAAGAAAATAGATTAAGGCTGGGATAATTAGCAAAAGTGGTAAACCAAACTGTACAAAGAAATCAAAGCTCAAAAGATAGATAAAAGTGTTGGGATCATTTAGACCAGCGGGATCGGGAGCCAAATTAAAGTAAGTAAACTCCTGCCAATCTTTAACCAAAACAATACTAGCATGATCGTTGTCTTGGAAAAGGGAGGTAATAATCCCCCCTTGGACCAGAGATAAGCCAACACTGATTACTAGCAAGATAATGGTATTACGTAAAAAAACTTTCGATCGTATCAAAGAAAAGGTGTCACCTAACCAGGAAAACCACCGATCAATAAAGGCAATAACTAATAACGTCAAAAACGCCAAAAAAGTAATCACAAAATGTGGCTCCAAGTTAAGGGCCACATAGGCATAAGCGAAAGCAGAAAAAATAACATAGCTGATGGATTGGCGAGTAGTATTAGTCGAAAGAGATTTAAAGTACAGCCATAAAGCAAGAATAAGCATCGGTACCCCAACCACTATAGAATGATTATGCATACTATAGATATAACTAGTATTCAATTGAGGAAAAGCGATATCCGCCAGAAAACGCCAGGGAGCTATCACCGCCTCGCCATTAACATAGCGCTGCCACAAGACGGGTATACCTTCAGTAAAAAAATATAACCATTGTAAACCGGTACCAAAAAGAAAGAGGGACGCGGCTACCATTGACGCTCTGTATCGTTTAGTCACATCATAAACCAAAACAAAGAGCATTAGGAAAAGCGCTCCACTAAAGAGAAAAATTTGTAAATCGTAAGCAAGCCACAAAGGGATTTTGGTGACTAAATTAAAAACAGCTGCAACTAAATCAGGGCCATAGTGTGTAGAAAGAATGTGATTCGGAGCACTAGGATCCATCACCGGGAAATTGCCTTCCGTAATAGTCCTTGCTAGTGGCAAATGAGCAATATTAAGATCATCGAGGGCTAATGATTTAATAGCAAT
This sequence comes from Candidatus Vogelbacteria bacterium, assembly GCA_016188295.1. Classification (GTDB taxonomy): domain Bacteria; phylum Patescibacteriota; class Minisyncoccia; order Phycocordibacterales; family XYD1-FULL-46-19; genus JACPIA01. The sequence continues at coordinate 20,534 of JACPIA010000004.1, read as the reverse complement.
CAAACCAGAAGAGAGCGAGATGAACACCGCCACCCCAAACAGAACCCAGAGTTGTTTAGCAGTAAAGATAGAGGCAAGTGTCATCACCTTCTGACGCCGCCAAATAAAAACACCCAAAGACAGAGCCGCAATAAAAGCAAATACAACCCAGACATTAACCCTGATTGGTATAAGATATGACCCCGTATTAATTAGAAAAATATAGCCATTAATTCCAAGGATGATCGAAACTGGTACTAGGACAAAAACCCGATTTTCATCTAGGACATAGCGCCCTAAAACGTAACCAAAAAAAACAGCTACCACTAAGAAAACAGTCGTCGAGAGCAATTCCATAACCACCCTAATATAGCAAACTAAGGCTTTTTTTCAATAAATAACCTGATCCGATAGCTAATTAAATTACCAATAAATTCTAAAATTGTGGCTAAGCCTACAAAAGAAGATCGCTCGTTATTGGGATAAAATTGAGTCGGAACCTCAACCACCGACATACCCAGATAAGTTGCCTTAATAATAATCTCGGCGTCAATAAACCAATCATCAGAATTTAATTTGAGTTTTCTAAGAACCTCTCGTTTAATAATTTTAGGCTTAGAATTTATGTCCTTAACTTTAACTCTTGGAAAAAGAAACCTTAAGAAACTATTATAAATCAATGAGACTACTACCCTAACAAAACCGTCTAATCTAGTATCACGATAAGTTTTGCCAATATCAAAATCACCCGATTTAAACTTAGTATAGACCTTAATAATGTCTTCTGGTGGCATCTGTCCATCACCATCAATAACCGCAACAGTATCTCCCGTGACCACCTCGAAACCTGAACGCATATCCCAACCCATCATACCCTCTTTTTCTCGCACCACTGCGACAATTTTCTCATCCTGCTGAGCCAAAACTCTAACAGTGGCTGGAGTTCGATCTTGATTATCGGACCCTTTTTTATAATTGCCTACTAAAATTAACTCATAGTCGATGTGATTTTTTTCCAATATTTCCTTCAGCTGACGAGAAAATACGGCAGCAAAATTGCCCGATCGATAACATAACACCACCACTGATAATTCTGGCTTAGTTTCTCTCATTTATATTTAGCAATCCTAACATATTGTTATTCACCTACCAGCTATTTAAATCTCATCTTAAGTGGAGCGATGATACCCTCGCTAATAATATGCCCGGATAGTTTTGATTCACCACCAATCCGGTTTCTAAAAATAATCGGCACTTCAACAAATCGAGCGCCAGTTTTGTATAATAGATATTTTAATTCCATAATAAAAGCGTAACCAGACATATCCATCACTGCTAAATTAACCTGTCGCAAAAAACGAGTCGATATCACATTAAAACCACCAGTACAGTCGGTAATAGGTATACCAGTAATCATTCGACAATAAATATTACCACAAAAACTAAGCGCTCGGCGCCACAATTCCCAACCAAGTGTCCCCCCACCGACACAGTAACGCGAGCCCACTATTACCTCGGCTTGATTAAGTTTAGCCAACATGGCCGGTAAATATTGGGGACCATGTGAACCATCGGCATCCATCATAATCACCACCTCCGTGGTCTGATCCACTAAAACCTGTTTAAAAGCTTCGATATAAGCCTTACCGAGACCTTCTTTACTAGGACGAGCCAATATCGCTAAATTACGATATTCAGACATCAAATCACAAACTAGGGCCCCGGTACCATCAGGCGAATTATCATCCACCACTAAAATTTTAGCTTCTGGAACCACTCCCGCTAATTTAGGAATTAAAAGCGCAATATTTTCTCGCTCATTATAAGTAGGAATAACGATGGTTATATTCATAAAGTTTGTAGATAACGCTTGATCCGCTCGGCTCGTTTATCCCAAGTGTAATTGGTAACATCCAACTTAGCCTTCGATGCTTTAGCCCGGGCCAAATCCTCATTTTCTAAAGTTTGCTTTATTGCATTGGCCAAAATAGTAACCTCATCAGCTGGCACCAAAAAGGCATTATCATTATCTAAAATTTCCCTAATTGAGGGTAGATCAGAGGCAATAATCGGCCGATTGCTGGCCATATATTCAAACAGTTTAAGGGGTGAGGTGTAATATTTGGATATTGCTTCTCGGCCAGAGTTGGGCAACACTAACACATCTGCAGCTTGTAAATAAAACGGGATTAAATGGTGAGGCTGATGACCACAGATTAGTATGCGATCATTATTAGTTTGAGCCGATTTAAATCGTTTTAAATCTACTTCCGTACCGCCAACCAACACTACCAACTGATTATCCGTTAATTGTTTGGTCGCTTCGGCTAAAGTATCAACCCCTTTCCAGCTATATAAATGCCCGGTGTAAACGATTAATTGTTTATTAAGTGGTAATCCTAATTTAGCTCTCGCCTCTGATTTAGTTAATTTAAGATCAAAATCTGACACCTCCACCCCGTCCGCCGCAACCAATATTTTTTTAAAGTAACTAAAATGATCATTATAAACCTGTTTTAAACCATTAGTAATCACTACTAAACCGGCAGTAAATTTTAAACCGAAGTAAGTAATCAAACGATGACGAACATCATGAGCTTCCCAAACGGTCTTATACCCAAATAAGCGACAAATCATAAGTGTTAATAAATCGCGAGAATAAATAAAATCTATTTTTTGTTCTCTAATCCACCAACTTGTTTTTACTCCTAACCATAATGAACGAAGAGAAAAACCAATTATTCCTAGATTAAGTAAATAGGGCACCGACAAAGCAATGTTATTAAAATTTGATTCTAACCGATAATACTGGTGTAAATCGACTTCTTCATAGCGTTTAACTTTAGGAGTGATTAAAGTTACTTTAACGCCATTAACCGCCAAAGCCTCACAAGTTTTAGCAATTTGCCAACCATGAGCTTTTTCCGTCGGTAGACGATTATTAGCGACAAAAACAAGATTCATAATAAATTTAATATTTTGGCTCTAAAATTCTAAACTGATCAACCAAATCGACTGTTTCATAATCTTCAGCCCAAGCCAAATTATTTAAATCAAGATCTTGAGGTAGTACCACCGAAACATCAGCTGGCGGGTTATTTTGCCACTCCCCGCCAATAATTACCTTAGGGGTAATTAGTAAATACTGATAATAGTCTTTATTTCCTAAAAAAGTAGCCGCCACTGGTGCCTGATATAAAAAGTAAGTTTGTTGATGCTCTGGCTGTTTAAAATAAGTGGTTAATGAGGCTGCACGCTGGCTAGCGTAATGTTTAGCCACCCAGGAATAAAACACACTCTGATTGAATTGAAAAACAATCAAAATAAATAGACCTATAAGCATAACTCTCCGCACGATTAACGACGAAAATTGCTCACACCACCACTTAAGTGAGCTGGGCAAGTATATTAAACCTAAAATCTCTGGCGCCAAAAAATAGCGATAATACCCTACTGTCTGTAAATAAGCCAACATTAAGAATGAGGATGCTAGAGCGGCACCAATTTCAGCTGACTTTACTGATTGTTTTAAATACCAACGACCAACCAGACTACTCCACCATACTAATAGTAATAACAAACAATAAACCGACTCTAATTCGGTTGTTAAACGATAAATATTTGCTTTAATAATCTCGACTAATGAAACTGCGTGAGGATTGCTGTAAAATGCCAATATTTGAGCAAATGATTCACTAGATAATTGAGCAAAGTAAAAAATAATCAACGGAATAATAGCGCCTATCATTGTCCAAATACTTTGCGCCCAAGATAATTGTCGGCGATAAATAAATAAAGCGATAGTAAGAATACCAGCTGGTAGTAATGGTAAGAAAGTTGGCTTGGTCACTAAAGCTAAACCTAGGGATACTCCCGCCAGACTAGCTAACCATTTACTGGGCCGATCAGCCAGCCAATACCAGCACCATATCGACACCAACATAAAAAAGATACCCGGCACCTCACCCAAAACATTGCGTCCTTGGCCGTAAAGTGGCGCAAAAGTGACTAGAAGAGCTAAGGTTGTTAAACTAAACCAATTATTACCATTAATTTTAAGCGCTAAAAAATAGACCAAGACTAACAATAATAGAATGTAAGCGGCCATTACTAAACGCGCTTGAAAGAGACCAACTCCTGCTAATTTAAACACTAGGGCAATTGGATACACCACCGGATAACCAGTAGTCAAAAAACTGCCCGTCACAAATTGACCCGGTGCCTCTGGCAAACCAAATACTCCATTTTGAGCAACACTCCGAGCTGATTGAATAATGATCCCCTCATCCATCCAAGTTGGTGGACTCTCAGTTAAACGATACCCCACAAAAAAGAGAGCTAAACAGCCTAACAAAATTAAACAGATCTTTTTAAGCATATTGTCTTAAAAACTCTTTAGTTAGAGTAAGTGTTAAAAATTTATCTAGACGTAAATATTGCTCAAAGATTTCTCGAGCTTTCTGTTGACGGATCGCGTATTCCGCCTCCGACCAAGATTGGTAGGCTTGGCTAATTATTTGATCAACTTGTTTTAGATCAAGATAATTTACTCTAACCATTATCTCGTCATAATTTATTTTATCTTCTAACGGCAAGACACAATCAGTATCAATAAAGAGCGGTAGGCGTCCTAAACTCAACACCTCATAAAACCGCGTTGAGAAATTGCCATCCCCACGGACACATAAAGTAAAATCAGAATTAGTAACATTATTAATGTATTCCTCCCGTGCTAGCTTAGGATCAAGTTCAATCGTCTTTTCATTCCCCGAGTAACTACCACGAATAATAAGATTTGTATCAATTAAATTTGATTGTTTCAAAAATCCTAAAATCCGTTTCCTCCAGAACAAGCCCTGACGTTTATAAAGTGGATAGGTGATTTCTGCTTTAATTATTGTTTTTAGATTCTGCCACCAGGAAGCCGACTTGGCCCAACCACAAAAACCAATAATCGGTTTTGGTCGCTTAGTCTGTACTGTCACTCCGCTTACCCCTAAATCTTCCACATATCCGGGCATAATAATCTCATTTGACAGTAGACTTGATTGATATTGAGAATGGCGAAAAATTATTGCATTTTTAAGTTTTACTGGCTCGCCATCATCACCCGGATTAAACACAATTATTTTTTTGCCACTTGATTTGATTAAATTTTCCCAATCAGCTAAATAATCCTTATTATTTTTAACCAAATTCCAATTATGAGGCAATAACAAATAATCAGCCAATGTTGGATCAGACACCACCTCCACCACTGGCTCGGTTAAACATTTAAAAGCTTGATCGGACCAACGCGTAGACGACCGCCGGCCCCAGTTGGGATAAAGCGCCTCAATATGAGGCTGATCAAATAAAGGCTTGCCAGTATAAACTTTAAGCATTTTAGTCTTAACTATTTCACATTTTTCGATAAAAAGCGATTAAGCCATTATCTTGACCGCCCATCATAACCCAGATTTTACTAAAACTATAAAAAGTAATGTAAACTAAGTATCCTCCTGAAAACCGCAAAAAAAATTTAAGGGAACTATCTTGTTTAAAACTACTTTTTAATTTAGTTACCCCCAACTCATAACGCAGACTAGAGGTTGGTAAAAAAATCATTTTGACTAATTTAAATCCATTTTGGGCCATTAATCGATTTAGAGATTTAGCCGAAAATTGGTACAAGTGATGTGGTGGAGTTACTGCCGACCAACTAATACCAAACAGGCACCACAATTGCCAGGTTAATTTATTAAACAAACAATTTAAGTTAGGCGTACCAACCGTCAGTAATCCCCCATTTTTTAACAATCGTTCACCCTCTTTAATCAAACCCACCGGATCAGGCACATGCTCAATCACATCATTTAAAGTAACGATATCGTAACTAGTGTTAGGTAAATTAGCTTCTACTAAGGTGCCTATAAAAACCTCTAACCCATTAGCTTGGGCAATTTGAGCGGTACCGGCATTAAGCTCCACTCCACTCACCTCAAACCCCGCTTGTTTAGCGTGGTACATAAACTGTCCATTAGAAGAACCGACGTCTAACAGTTTTTTATTAGCGGTCAGTTGATTAAGTTTAGTTAAAGTTATTTTGGTTTTTAAATTAGGTAATTGCTTAGCCAAATTTTGCTCTTTATTTTTTTGATAAACTCCCGATTGATAAACTGACTGTCGTAAAAAATCATCGGATGGTAAAGGATCAACAAATACCACTCCACACTCAAGGCAGCGCCATAAATTAAAACCATCTTTTGTTAAAAAAAATTTAGTTTGGCCAGTACAAAGTCGGCAGTTCATGGGATTAATTTTTTAACTCGAGCTAGATTCAAAATCTCCAGAACGCGGGCTTTTGATGAATGATCTTTAATAATTTGATTATACTCTAGCTCTAAATCAGACTTTTGATAGCTCGAGCGTAAATATTGACCCATTTGCTTTAATTTAGCTTTAAATTCGGCTAAATCTTTAAACTGCCAAATTCGCTTATAATCAAGACGCTTACTGTCTGACTCGTAAATATCAATCTTTTCGGTCATTAATAAACAGTTATTACCTAAAATTTCCCAAAAACGAGCCGTATCAAAGCCTCCCCCACCGACCGAGACACCCACCTTAGCCCTGGCCAATAACCGATGAAATTCATCAGGGGTGTTAGTTGGTTTAGTCCAATAAGAAAAATTATTAGCCTGACAAAAATCAATTAAAGCCCACTCAACCTCACGGCGCAGTGACGGAAAATCTTTTTGGCCAAACACGCAAATAAAATCAATATCTTTAATTTGGTCTGGTTGATACTTAATGTAGTGGGATTCAATCCCAAATGGTAATGGTCTAACCTCATCTAGGTAGGGCTTTTCCCGTTTAAAATAAGCCACGGCTTTAGTTAAATAATCAGTATCGATTTCTACTAACTCATTGTAGCGCCGGTTGCCTCCCAACTCTGAGCCATCAATAAAAATTGTCTGCTCAAATCGATTAATTTTGGCCGCCAACGCTTTATTGGTATTATTTTTACCCCAACATAAAAAAATCAAATCAGCGGTAGCGGCATAAATCTCAAACTGCTCAATATTTAAAATGTGTTTAGTCACCTCCAAATCAGTAGTATAACCAGACGTAATTTTAAAATTTAGACTCTTATCTTCAGTTACTAAATTTAATAAGCCATCTAAAATGGTGTCACAAAGATAGTCGTTTTTATATTGGGGGGTAATAACCGCTATGTTAATTGGCATAATAAATCACTGACTATCTCTACCGGTAATAATCGATCCTTAAACAATTTATACCCATTTTTAGCAACTAATTTGCTTTTATTGTGATTATTTTTAGTGGCAACAATCTCGCCAGCCAAAGCCACCGAATCATTAACTCGACACAAAATAACATTTTGCTTATCAGATAGTAACTCCTGGACAGCCTCAGTCTCACCAGTTATCACCGGCTTAGCCACTGCCAAACCCTCAAATACTTTATTAGGAATTACTAATTGAGCCTTTTTAGTCCCACCAAAAATGCCAAGCACCACATCAGCCTCGTTTAATAACTCATTTAACTTCTTTAAACTAACTGGTGCATAAAGTTCAATATTAATCGGTACTTTTAGATTAGCAAATGGGCCAATAAGGCGAAAAATAATCTCTGGTTGAGAAACAACCAGTTGCCGCGCCGCCTCAATGATTACTGCCATTCCTTGCAATGGAATATTACTACCGTGGAAATGAACGATAAATTTAGCACTCGGTTTAGTCTCGATGGGGTAAAAAAGATCAGGGGTCGTGCTGACAAAAACTCTGATAAATTTACTAGCTGGCAATTTAAATGTATTAACAAAATAGTCAATGTGCGCCTCGGTATCCAGTAAAACCTTTTTAGCCAAGCGGCAGGTTAAGCGATCTAAACTGTAATAATAAAAAGCCCTTAAGCTATGCGGGGCATATTCTTGCCGATCCTCTATTTCCGAATTATATAAAGACACAAAAGCATCAAAAATGATCTGCTCACCAAATAACAGATAAGCCAAAGGCATCACAATATGGCCTGGGAAAGCGACCACCACTAAATCAAATTTAACTCCCCGACACTGGCGCCAATATATTAAAATTAACTGCCAGTATTTTAAAAAACGACCGACTGTTTTAGGTTTAATCTGACATTCTACAACCTCCCAACCAAGTTCACGGAAACCAGCTAAAAGCACCCGGTTACGAGAATAGGTCGTATCATAAAAACCAAACCAGCAAACTGTTTTTACAGCCATAAAGTAATAATCTTATTGATCAAACTCGAGACATCAGATCGCTCTTTAACTACTTGTTGTAAATAATTAGCGATTGGTGCTCGATCACTAATGATAACAGTACTAATTTTATCAGCTAAATCTTTAGCATCACGCAAAGTAAAAATTAATCGGTCGGCATAAATCCCAAAATAATCTCTAAACGCTTGATTAGAGGTTAGGACGGGCAAACCAGCGGCCATGGACTCGAGTACTGCCTTATCGATCCCGCCGGTCGGGGTTAAGTTGACCGTCAAATCAGCTTGGCAATAATAATCACAAATTAAACGATTAGGCACCGACCCCACAAAACTAATTATATCCTCCAAGCCAAGTATTTTAACTTGCTCTCTTAATTGACCTGCGTACACCTGATCACTAGTAGTAACTGCCGCTCCCACAAAAACGACTTTAAATGGCTGATTAAGGATAGTTTTTAAAAACCCCGCCGCTATAATTAAAGTATCACAATTTTTTATTGGAGTTAGTCGACCAATATGTAAAATAGTAAAAACTTGATTGGACTTTGGAGTACCACATTTAAACGATTCAACATCGATACCATGACCCACTACTTTAATTTTTTTACTTTTTAGTCTAAAACTCTCTGGGGCAGCAGTAAAAATGATATTAGAAAAATAAGCCGCAATCCTTAGTTTTAAATCGACTTGTCGATGAGTGTACCAGAGGGCCACAGATTTGTCGCTTAAACGCCACCACCAACCGGCCAAGATAATATAAATCGGGTTCATATGCACAAACACTCGGTCGTAGTCATGACGATACTGCCATAGATATTTAAAAAAGCGCTTTAAATATTTTAAACGCGAATAACCACTCTCTTTACCCAAAGATAAAACTTTAACATTAGCTGGTAAATCAAACTGGCCTCGGCGCAAACAAATTACCAGCAGACTATCACAATTTTTAGCTAACTCCTTAAGCCAAACATGGAATGAACCTAAAACATCGTCATTAAGATCGACTGTTTGAGTAATAACCAACAATTTCATATTTTATTGTTCTACCTGAATTAATGGCTGATGGAAGATGATAAATCGATAAATAAAAAAGTTAACGCAGGCAATTAAAGCCCCGGCGATAATTTGGGCTAAAATATACCAAACTACAAACCAATCAACCAAGACATAGAGCATTAAGGTATTGATAATTAAACTGGAAACAGAAACAACCAGATAAATAACTAATTGCTTGGTTAATAGCTCACGATTATGATTCTCAAAGGTCCAAAATTTTTGCAAAGTAAAACTGACTCCAAACGCTAAAATAAAAGAAACTACTCCCGAGGCCAAATAATACCAACCAAAAATATCAGTAAATAAATACAAAAAACCAATATTGACCGCGGCCGCAGTACAGCCGGAGATTAGATATTTAGCGAGCCGGATCCGATGTTTTAGAAAAATACCTATTGCTCGCTCCATAAACCACTATTGTAACCTAGTTAGCGACTTAGCGCCATTTAGTCTTAAGGGTGGCCAAATACCCGTCCAGAGCCACAACTAATCCTGATTGTAAATAGCTTGCCTTAGGCGATTTTAGAGCCTCAAGGAGGGCTTGAGCGACTATTTCAGACTCACTAGAGATAATCGTTGCTCCCACCTCTCTAGCCACCCCTACATCAGTGGAGACAATTGGCAAACCAAGCAAGGCGGCCTCGGCTAACACCAAGCCATAACCCTCGTAAAAGGCCGGGTGCAATAACACTTTAGCTGCGCGGTAAAAGGGCCAAACATCGGCTTGGTAACCAGCCCAAACGACCCTGTCCTCTATCCCTAATTGCCTAGCCTCGTTTTTAAGCTCGTGTTCTAAACGACCAGCCCCAACAACGACTAGCCCAGCATCAACCTCAGTTTTAAGTAATAATTTTAGGCTTTCAAGTGCTAAACTAACATTTTTTTCCGCTTCTAATCGTGCTACCACTAAAATAGTCTGTTTAAAGGGTGAGATCCAAATCTCCTCACTTGGATTTAAGTTTACCGCAATTGGCAAAATATAAATTAAATCGGATTTTAAATTATATTTTTTAATTATACCTTCTTTAATTTTTTGACTGACGACTCTAATTTGCGTTACTTGAGGTAAAACTGATTTTGCAATCAATAATCTTAATTGGTTAAGTAAAGAGTATTTAGCAAAGTAGGGACTAGTGATATCAGTGTGGATCTGGATCTCAAGTGAAATATTATACTTTTGAGCGAGCCACTTACCCACTAAACCCGTCTCAAACGGATCTTGGCAAGTAATTAAAGTTGGTTTAATTTGCTTAACAATTTTTTGGGCTACTCGATAAGCCCCAAAAGGATAGAACCAACGTGAGACAGCATTAGTCGAGTAAACCCAGACATTGTCCGTTAATTCAATAACTTGTGACTTACCACCGACATTGCAAACGACAATATGCAGTTCATCCGTGACCTCACCATAAGTGGCCATGCGTTTAGCTACCACACTCGCTGGATTTAAAATTTCCCGATCAGTGGAAATCATTAACACTTTACTCATATCGTTTTAATTACTTGAGTAAACTCGCTCGCGATCTCGTCCCAAGTGTGAATGTAATTAAAAGCCGTGGCCCGAGCGACATAATCTTGATAAACCGCTGGATCTAACAATAATTTAATTTTTTCTGTAATATCTTGAATGTTAAGTGGGTCCACCCACAAAACGGTGTCTTCAAGTAAATCCGTAAAGCCGGTTTCTTTGGTTAAAATCACCGGCTTGTTAAAACGCAACGCATCTAACACTAAATTAGGGCTAATATCCCCCAGTGAGACTAAAATTACCGCATAAGCACTTTTAATCTTCTCCAAAAACTCCTGGTAGGACGCAGTAGTTAAATCTAATTTAGCCCCCGAGTAATCGGTTCCAACAAAAACAAAAGCTTGCTTTAAGGTGTCTAGATTTTTCCACTTGAGTGGCCGAGTCCCAGCCACAAAAACTTGACTCACTGGTGGCAAGCTCGGCAATTTAGGACCACTAAAATTATTGACCAAATAAATTTTAGTTTGATCTAATTTATAAACCGATGTAAAAATATCGCGTTGCCAAGTAGTACTAAAAACTAGTTTACTGGCGTAACGTAAAGTCCAACCAGATAAAGCAAAAATGATTTTTTCTTTTAAATTCCACTTAGCGCGACTAGTGTGGTAAAAATCACGGAATAACACTTTAGTGCCAGTCCGCTCAACATGACCCTCCCATAAAAAGTCACCGCCGGTGCGAATAATGACGGTGGTGCCAAGTAGACGCCCAGCAGCTACGGCCGGTAAACCAACACTAAAAGTATCTAAAGCAATCACCACTTCGGCTTGCCAAACAGTTGGTAAAATTTTAAAAAAATAATAAAGATGCCTGATACCCGTTGGCAATTTGTACTCCAAGCGATAAGTTTTAATTACCACCTCATTACCTGCTCGGGTTAAAGCATCTGCCAACTCTTTAGCATACTGGGCCGGCCCCCCAATCTGGGGTGGATAAATCCCGGTAGCAATCACGATCTTCATATCTTATAACTCTACCTATTTTCTTCCAAAACTCAAAATCAATTTATTAGCAAAATGATTCCAAACTATTGATCAGAATATGAAATATATAATTTATCATCATCTGACGAGATTTATGTCATGACATATTATGTGGTAAAATAAAATAATGGGAAAAAATCAAAAGATCTCAGTGATAAAAAGTCCTCGAAAACAAAAAATCTTATTACTACTTTTAGCTGGGACAGCTTTTAGTTTATCTCGCTCCCCTCTCAAACAAATCAAAATTGTAAATAGACTAACTAAAGAATGGCAACAAATTGACCGAGCTTATCTTTGGCGAACAATCAAAGAATTTAATCATAAGCGCTTAATTGATTGGCAGGAGGATAATAAAGGTAATATCATCATAACCTTGACTGAAAAAGGTAAAACGACCACTAATCGGTTTAATCCTGACAAATTATTGATCCCTAAACCAAACACTTGGGACTACAAATGGCGTTTAGTTATTTACGATATTCCCCACAATAAACGTGTCGCTCGTGATGCCCTTCGTTATAAATTAAGAGAATTAGGTTTTAAAGAATGGCAAAAATCCGTTTTTGTTTACCCTTATCCTTGTCGTGAACAAATTGACTTTGTGATTGAGTTTTTTGATCTCCGGCCGTATGTCCGCCAAGCCGAGTTAACCAGCCCAACTAACGAGGCTGAACTTAAATTACATTTCAAATTAAAATAACTGTGGATATCTATTTTACTGCTTATTTTAGACCTGACGAGATTTATGTCATGACAGGTTATGTCGTAAGATTAAAGAGATTTTAGATTTATGTATTATAAAATAAATATAATGGATCGAGGTTATATTGCCTTAATTACCACTATCATTATTAGCTTGACGTTATTGATGATAATTAGCGAGCAAAGTTTTGCCGGTTGGCAGGCGCGCTTTAATGTCTTAAATACTGAGGCTAAAGCGGCTAGTCGCGCTTTGGCCAGTGGTTGTGTTGATCAAGTGTTGATGGGTTTGATTATTGATCGGTCTTACACCGATACTTCAACCACTACTTTTAGCAATGGTCTTTGTGTGATCTATCCGGTCAATCAAACTAACCCTAATATGATTGAAATTAAAGTCCAAGCCCAAGTAAACGAAGCGTACACTAATTTGATGGTCAAAACTAATCACTTATTTACACCCCTATCTTGGCAAGAATTGCCATTGTAATATAATTAATACTGGAGTCGGGTTTATTATTTAATTTAAATTTATGTCTAAAAAAGGTTTTACCTTAATTGAGGTTTTGGTAGTGATCGGCATCATTGCTATTTTAGCGGCAATTGTCATTATTGCGATTAACCCCGCCAAACAATTTGCCCAGGCCCGCAATACCGAGCGCCAGTCAAGCGTTAATGCCATTTTAAATGCTATCGGTCAACGCATGACCGACAACAAAGGTATTTTTGCCGGCACTTTCGGTAGTTACATTTGTCCAGCCATTACCGCCACCTCCACTATTTACAGTGCTCCCACTACCGCTAGTAGTACCATTGATCTCTCATGCTTAACTCCTACTTACATCTCCACTTTACCTATGGACCCTACTGCTGGCAGTGGCGACAATACCGGCTATACTGTAGCAGTCGATAGTACTGGACGCGTTAGTGTTTGCGCCCCAGCGGCCGCGACGGAAACGGCCTTAATCGATGCCAAAACAATTTGCATCAAACGTTAATTACCGAGCGGTTTAGACCGACTCCTTTACAAAAAAATAGTTTAGAACGCTTAGGTCTAAAAACTTTAGGTGATTTGTTGCGCTACTTTCCTAATCGCTATGCCAGCGGCGCTCTACTAGTCACTATTGATCAAGCACTGGCCGGCGAAGAAGTTTTGATTTATGCCAAAGTCTTAAAAGCGGAAACTAAAAAAGCTTGGCGTAAAAAAATCCCAATGGCTGAAGCGATAATTGAGGATGAAACCGGTAAATTAAAAGTAATTTGGTTCCATCAGGCTTATCTCGCTAAAAAAGTACCCCCAGGCATTATCGCTTACTTTAGAGGTAAAATCACCGAGCGCAAAGGTGAAGTGTATTTAGCCAATCCCGAGATTATTGTCGGTACCCCCGACTGGCAACCATTAAAGTCCTTGTTTAGTGGTGGTAATAAAAATGAGACGCCGGTGCCGGTGTACCCCGAGACCAGGGGTCTGTCCTCAGGTTGGTTCCAACATCATATTAAAACCCTACTGGCTGAAGGTTTGCATGAGCAAGTAGCTGATCCGATTAGCCCCGAGATTTTAACTAAATACCATTTACCGACTTTAAGCACCGCTTTAGTCTGGATCCACGAGCCCCAAAAAAGTGGCGATGCGGAGTCGGCACGCAAGCGTTTTGCGTTTGAGGAGGTGCTGGTAATGCAATTAGCTCGACTCCGCGACCGAGCTACTTATCGTCAAAATGAGAGTTATAACATTAAAGTTGACCAAACTAGATTAGAGCAATTTACCGGCGATTTCCCTTTTACTCCGACTACTGCTCAACAGCGCGCCATCAAAGATATTTTGATGGACTTAGCTAGTGGCACTCCGATGACCAGATTATTGGAGGGTGATGTCGGTTCGGGCAAAACAGCCGTGGCGGCGGCCACGGCTTATGCTGTTGTTAAAGCCGGATTTGAAGTGGGTTATATGGCTCCGACCGAAATTTTAGCTAAACAACATTTTGAATCGTTTATCACTTTTTTTAAACACCACCAAGTGGCTGTTGGTTTATTGACCGGCAGTGGGTGTTATAAATTCCCTTCTAAAATCAACCCTCGTTCTTATACCGATATCTCCCGCAGTCAATTATTAAAATGGGTGGCAAGTGGCGAGATTCCGATTTTAATCGGCACTCAAGCCTTAATTCAAAAAAGCGTCCGATGGAAAAATTTAGCTTACGTGATCATTGATGAGCAACATCGTTTTGGAGTGATGCAACGCTCTAAACTAGTCAAACAAAATAAGACTAAAGCGCCTCACTTACTCTCGATGACAGCGACGCCAATTCCGCGCACCCTGGCACTAACCATCCATGGCGATCTAGACTTATCGCTTTTAGACGAGCAACCAGCTAATCGTGGGATCATTGTCACTAAAATTATCCCGCCCACCGAGCGCGATCAAGCTTACAACTTAATCCGTTCCGAGCTTAAAGCCGGCCATCAAGCCTACGTTATCTGCCCCAGAATAGATGAGCCCGATCCTGATAAAGTGAAAGCCTTACAGACTAAAGCGACCAAAACCGAAGCCAAAAAACTAGCCGAAAAAATCTTTCCTGAATACACTGTCGGCCTCGTTCACTCTAAACTTAAACCTCAGGATAAAGACGAAGTAATGTTTGATTTTGCTTCTGGAGAAATAGATATTTTAGTAGCAACTTCGGTAGTAGAAGTCGGTGTCAATGTACCTAATGCCACGATTATTATTATTGAAGGGGCGGAGCGTTTTGGCTTGGCTCAATTACACCAGCTCCGCGGCCGAGTGGCTCGCTCGGAGCATCAAGCCACTTGCCTCTTGTTTACCGAGACCACTTCAGAACTATCTCTCAAGCGTCTTAAAGCCTTAACTACCGCCAAAAATGGCTTTGAATTAGCGGAGCTTGATCTGGCTCTCCGTGGCGCTGGACTGTTGAGTGGTCAGAAACAGTGGGGTCTCTCCGACTTAGGTATGGATGCCATTAAAAATTTAAAAATGGTCGAGGCTGCGCGCGCCACCGCACAAGCTTTAATTAAAACAGACCCCGGATTAACCAAACATCCGCTCCTCTCGGAGCGAGCGCAAGTAGTGAATCAAGAGATCCACTTTGAGTAATTGAATTATTTAGTGCGCGTGCTTGGACTCGAACCAAGGACCGCGGAGGTATAAGCTCCGAGCTCTAACCAACTGAGCTACACGCGCAAAAGATTACACCGATATTTCTGTATCCGGCGCCAGTATCAATTCATTTTTGTCATCGGTCTTAACTTTAGGCTTAATACCGTGGATGATCAACATCTGCTCGAATTCCTCACGCTCGACCGACTCCATTTTGACTAATTGAAGCGATAGATCATCAAGAGCCTTGCGCTTATCGATTAACACATTTTTAGCTCGAGTAAGGGCTTCATTCATAATCCGAGACACCTCGGCATCGATTTGAGCCGCCACCGCCTCACTGGTATGCCGATCCACGATAATACCATTAGCGGCTAGACGACTAGGTGAAAGCTCTAAAGCGACCGGACCTAAAGCCTCACTCATGCCATACTTAGCCACCATATCTCGAGCTAAAGCAGTAGATACTTGCAAGTCGTTGGAGGCACCGGTGGTAATATCGCCAAAAACGATCTGCTCAGCGGCATAACCACCAAGCGCCATAGCAATATCATCTAAAAATTCGCCCTTAGATTGCAATTTTTTATCCTCAAATGGCAGTTTAAGCGTATAACCAGCGGCATAACCACGGGAAATAATCGAGACTTTGTGCACCGGATCAGTATTAGGCAAGACGGAGGCTACAAGCGCATGACCCATCTCGTGATAGGCAGTAATTTTTTTCTCTTTAACCGAGAGGATATGACTTTTACGCTCGGGACCAAGCATCACCTTCTCCACACTCCTGATTAAATCATATTGGCTGACTTTTTTACGATCCTCTCGCGCCGCCAAAATAGCAGCCTCATTCATCAAGTTGGCGAGATCAGCCCCAGAGAAACCGGGCGTACGTTCAGCAATCACCCGCAAAACGACATCTTCGGCTAAGGGCTTCTTTTTAGCGTGGAGGGTCAAGATCTCCTCACGATCTTTAATATCGGGACGATCTAAAGTCACCCGACGATCAAAACGGCCAGGACGTAACAAAGCTGGATCCAAAACATCAGGACGATTAGTGGCGGCCATCACAATCAACTTTTCAGTCGGCTCAAAACCATCCAACTCCACCAAGATTTGATTTAAGGTCTGCTCACGCTCGTCATTACCGCCACCCATACCGCTCCCTCGGTGACGACCGATAGCATCAATCTCATCAATAAAAATAATCGAAGGAGCAACTCGTTTAGCCATTTTAAATAAATCTCGTACCCGCGAGGCCCCCACGCCCACAAACATTTCCACAAACTCCGAACCCGAGAGATACATAAAAGGGACCCCTGCTTCGCCGGCCACCGCGCGAGCTAACAATGTTTTACCGGTCCCCGGGCCACCGATTAAGAGCACGCCCTTAGGGATGCGCGCCCCGATATCAATAAACTTTTTCGGATTTTTTAAAAAGTCGACAATTTCTAATAATTCCTCCTTAGCCTCACGCACTCCGGCCACATCTTTAAAAGTGACTCGTTGACCGGCATCATTAGGATCGACCATCCGCGCTTTAGATTGGCCAAAAGTAAAAGCCTGCATCGAGGCTCCCTTAACTTGTCGCGAGACAAACCAAAACAACACCAACACAAAAATCATCGGAATCAGAAACGGCAAAATAGTTAGGAGCCAAAACGAAGCACTTGAACCTCTGGACACCTCAATCGAAATTTTAGCTAGTTCCGCTGGCGTCACCCCTAACCTAATTAAACTATCAGAGAGCGACGATTCAGACTCTTTGACTACGATTTGCTCTTCATCTTTGGTATTAGTCACTGTTAAATTATTGCCTTCAACCACGATTTTTTTGATTTCGCCGGCTTTGATCTCGCGGACCAACTCACTGACCGCCACCGGTGGCACCGTGACGTTAAAATCACTAATTAAAGAATAAATACCAACAATCAACAATAAAACCACCACAACAGTAGTCAGTTGATTGGCTAAAGTACCCCAGCGCGCCGGTGGCAATGGTGTCCCGCCCCCACCAATGATATTTTTTTTACGAGGCATAAAGTATTGGTATTATACTTAAATTAAAGTATCTGGCTAGGGGGCACAAACAGCACCGGCTTTTAAATTAGAAACACACCAGTTACTACCATCCGATAAAGAAACAGACACTCGATAACCGCTGACCGTAGCCACACAACTAACTCCGGCCTCAATTTGATCTGGCAGATCACGGTCACTTAAAATAACCTTCACAATTCGAGCCAACTCATCGCTAATATGATCATTAATTACTCCATTAACACACAAAGTATAGTAACTACTAACAGTGGCGTACAGTTGCCCGGCGACCACACGTAAATCGGTTAGAGCTTGTTTAATCAGCGTACTATCAGTTGGCAGTGGAATAACTCGCGATAACGGTACCGCCGCTATTTTAGTGGTAGTCGCCTTAGTTGTAAGATTTTGCTCGGTAGTAGTCGCGATCAGTGATGGTTCACCGATTGGCGGAGAGTTTTCTTTACCCTTAGCCTCAAAAACAACTTGCAGACCTCGATCAATGTACGCTTGAGGTGAAAAAACTTTATTCGCGGCTAATTTATCTTTTAAAAATAGTTCGTAAGCAAAAAATCCATTAAGTGCTATTAGAGCTAACAAAATCACTAAAGACAATATCGGAAGAGTCCTCATAACTCTCCCTATTATAACAGATCCGCCGATTGGCAAATTACTTTACTTCAGCTACAATCGCGGCAAATGTGGTCGGCTCTTTCTCGGCTAAGTGCGCCAAGATTTTGCGATCAAACAGAATGCCTTTTTTATTTAATGCACCCATCAATTTGCTATAAGAGAGACCGTGAGTGACTGCGGCCGCACCGATCTTGATTTGCCAAAGGCGACGAAAGTCGTTCTTTTTGTCGCGCCGATGAGTAAAAGCATGAACGCCTGCTTTAATAATCGCCACTTTAGCCTCACGCTCTTTGGTACTGCGCCCAAAACGATAGCCCTTGACCTTTTTAAGAACAGAGCGGCGATGTTTGGCCGAAATGGTACCTCGTTTAACGCGTGACATATTTAAAAATTATTGATTAGCTAAAAAACGACTCCGATTTTTAGGAGAAAGCTCAATTAATTTAGAGCGCTTGTCGGCCAATTGAGTCTGACCACTCTTTTTAGCATTAAAATGGTTTTTACCACCAAACCGGGCTAGCAATTTGCCCTGACTGGTGACTCGAATCCGTTTAGAAAATGATTTATTAGTTTTCATATTATTTTGCAGTCCCTTTCTCAATAACCACCGTCCAGCCCTTAGGACTTTTTTTGGCCGGATCAGCCACTTTGTAATCGGCCGGGATGAGGCGTAAAAAGCGCTCTAATCGCTCGGCTAAAAACTTCTGATCCAAGTATTTGGCTCGGCCCGGTAAAAACAGATCAATTTTGACTCGATGACCTTCGCCCAAAAACGCGGTCGCCTTAGTAGCCTTAAGCTGTAAGTCATGCTCACCAGTACCAATTTTAACCTGTAAAGTCTTGGTCTCGGTAGTATGACCTTTGAGCTTGGCCACTTTTTCCTTTTTATTTTCTAAGTACTGATATTTGCCAAAATCCATGATTTTGGCCACCGGCGGAGTAGCTCCGGGTGAGACCTCAATTAGGTCAAGCCCCAACTCTCCAGCCTTAGCCAAAGCCTCGCCACACGACAAAACTCCTAAATTCTCCCCTGTCTCGGTAATGACCCGAAGCTCGGGAACGGTTATTTGTTGATTGATGCGGGTACGTTTAGTCAATTGGCAAGCAAAACTGCCCTACTATCATAAGAAAATAAGGGTTGAAAGTCAAATCTTTTGTTATAATCCCCTTATGGCCGATTTGATCCGTAACCATAAAGCCAGTTTTAATTATGAGCTCCTAGATCGCTATGAGGCCGGCTTGGAGCTATTGGGTCCAGAGGTTAAATCGATTCGGACCGGCCACGGCTCGCTTGAGGGCGCCCGAGTGGTAATACGGGGTGGTGAGGGTTATTTAGTAGGTGCGATTATCCCCGCCTACCAGCCGGCCAATACTTCGACCGACTATGATCCGGCTCGCACTAGACGCTTACTCCTCTCTAAATCCGAGCTTGCTACCTTAGTGGGCACCAGTGAGCGCCAACGCTTGACATTAATACCGCTTGCGGTGTATAATAAAGGCAGACGGTTAAAGCTTGGCTTTGCGGTGGCGCGGGGAAAGAAAAAGCACGACAAGCGTGAGACAATCAAAAAACGCGAGGCCGCTCGGGACATTGACAGAGACCGTTTTTAATACGGGGATGATTGGCTTCGACAAGGAGTCGTCAAATTAAGAGGGCAAATCGAGACACCCAGCTCGTTAAACGGGTAATTAAGAAATGCTAACGCATCTTCTAAAGCCGAATTGGTGATTTCACCTTTCTCGGTTCCCGCTTTCGCTTTAGCTTAAGTGGGCATGATCAAGTCGCGCGTCTTAACGCGGCGTGATGGTGATATAATCTTTAAGTCTCGGAGAAAGTGGGGCCTAACATTTTTCTCTTAAACTACTTGGCTCATACTACCAGTCTTTGATCATTTGTTGCTGGTAGTAGACACTTCCAAATGACCTACATTTGTAGAACTCTTTCTTTTTCCTTCTTGCACGCGGGTCCGATTCCCGCCATCTCCACATTTTAGAAAACCGCAAGGAATTTTGGGCGAAAAAATCAGTTGGCGATTCTGCTTTTGGGAAAAGAAAATTTTTTAATCATAAAATTCATAAGATTTAGGTTATAAAACAGTAGAGATGCTGATCTTTATACTAGATTAGCACTCTAATTGCATCACTTCACTTCTTCAGAAAGAGCTGCTTAGGACTTTTGAATTTCAATCGTTTTCGTTCTCGATCGTTGAGTCGCCTGACGACATCCGCCAATTCTTTTGGAGTAATCACATTG
>JACPIA010000002.1 GCA_016188295.1 Candidatus Vogelbacteria bacterium | reverse complement strand
CAGCCTTCAGCATCCGCGAAATGCAGGATCGGTCGCCCGAACCTATGTGTGTATGTGACATCCTTCCAGTGTGAGGCCCCGAAAGGGTGTTGCAATTAGCCTGCAAACTTTGTTGCGTTTAGAGTGAGAATTCACTTATTTATTATTGACGTCCTAAAATGCTTGCGCTATAATGTCTCAACTATGGATAGTGCCAAAGAATATCTCTCACAAGAAAAACATGATGCTCTAGTTAAAGAACTCGAGCAATTAAAAACAACAGAGCGCCGTGAAGTGGCCACTCAACTTGAGTTTGCTAAATCTCTCGGTGATCTGTCAGAGAATGCCGAATATCACGAAGCTCGCGATCGTCAAGCCGATATTGAGGATCGTATCGCTAAAATTGAAGATATTTTAAAACATGCAGCCATTATTGGTCAAGGATCACACTCGCTAGCCGAGATCGGCTCTAAAGTAACAGTGAGAAAAAATTCGCCAGCCGGCGAAAACGGTAAAGAAGAGGAGTTTACGCTAGTGGGCTCCGAGGAGGCGGATGTGACTAAAGGTAAAATTTCTTACCAGTCGCCGTTAGGCAGTGCCCTAATGGGGAAGAAGAAGGGGATCACGATTACCGTCTCTACTCCTAAAGGGGATGTTAATTATACGATTAGTGCGATAAAATAAGCCTAATGGCCTCACTTTCTGAATTGCGTGCCGAGCGGCTTAAAAAATTAGCGGCCCTTAAAGCGGCGAAAGTTAACCCGTATCCGATCTCAAGTAAGCGTAATGGTGATATCGCGATTATTTTAAATAAATTTGATCGTTTGATAGGCCAAAAATCGATCGTGGCTGGGCGAGTCTTGTCTATCCGTGGCCAAGGCGGTCTCGTCTTTGTGGATTTAAACGACGGTACTGGCAAAATCCAAGCTCTTTTTAGAGAAAACGATATTAATGACGATCAGCTTAGTCTTTTTAAAGATAATGTGGATATCGGTGATTTTATTGAGGTGACTGGTAGTTTAATGATCACTAATCGGGGCGAGAAGTCAGTGGCAGTGACTACTTGGACGATGTTGACCAAAAGTTTACGCCCTTTACCCGACAAGTGGCATGGTTTGGCCGATGCTGACGAGCGCTATCGTCATCGTTATTTAGACAGCTTGTCTAACCCTGAGGTCAAAGAGCGGTTTATTAGACGCTCGGCGATCATCTCATTGATCCGTAAATTATTGGATAAAGCTGGTTTTCTTGAGGTGGAGACGCCGGTGTTACAACCGTCAGCTGGTGGAGCGACCGCCTTGCCTTTTATTACCCACCATAATGCTTTAGATCTTGATCTTTTTTTACGAATTGCGCCCGAGCTTTATTTAAAACAAATGGTGGTGGGTGGCTTTACTAAAGTATATGAGATTGCCCGCAACTTCCGTAATGAGGGGATTGATGCGACCCACAACCCCGAGTTTACGATGTTGGAGTGGTATGAGGCTTACAGTGAAGCTAAAATCCAACAAAAATTTGTCGAGAAGTTGGTTAAACATATCGTTAAAACCATTGCCGGTGACAATACGATTACTTTTGGCGAACAAAAAATTAATTTTGGCACTAAATTTACTCGCGTGTCTTACCTTGATTTACTTAAAGAGACGGGTATAGCTAAACCATTAACCGCTAGTCGCGAGGAGGTGGTGGCGCGGGCCGGTGAGTTAAATGTTAAAACAGAACCGAGTGATACTAAAGAAAAGATTTTAGATAATATTTATAAAAAAGTGTGTCGGCCCAAATTAACCCAGCCGACTTTTATTGTGGAATACCCGGTAGATTATTTACCCTTGGCTAAACGATCGAATAAAAATAATAAATTAGTAGATGCCTTCCAACTCGTGGTGGGGGGGATGGAGTTGGTTAAAGCTTTCTCCGAGCTTAATGATCCGGTAGATCAACGCGAGCGCTTTGCCGCTCAAGATAAAGTCAAGGCCACGGGCGATGCCGAGGCTCAAACGACCGATGAATCTTATTTAGAGGCTTTGGAATATGGTTTACCACCAACCGGTGGCGTGGGTATCGGCTTAGACCGTCTCGTCATGCTCCTTACCAACACCACCAACATCCGCGAAGTAATCTTTTTCCCCACTCTCCGACCAAAATAACCACAGAGGACGGTCCTCTGTGGTAAAAGATGTGGTGTAATAAAAACAACAAACCCGCCTCGTGACAAACGATTTGGGATCCTTAGGCTAAAGTGGCCGAGATTTGCTGTGGATAAGTGGGGGTTGCAAGTGGGAGAAAGTGGAATATAATTGGAATGTAGTGGGAAGAAGTGGGTGATCCGCCAAGGGGCGAGAAAAGAGGCTATGCTTATCGGCGAATATCGTCACATTTTAGATGACAAAAAACGCGTCGCTTTGCCGGCCTCTTTTCGGAAAGAGCTCGGCAAGCAGGTGGTGGTTACTCGTGGTCTCGACAACTGTTTGTTTGTTTATTCGTTGGCTGAATGGCATAAAGTCGCCGACAAGTTGAGTGGCCTCTCGATGGGTCAGGCCGACACGCGTGGTTTTAATCGTTTTATGTTAGCTGGTGCTGTATCAGTGGAAGTGGATGCTTTGGGTCGCATTTTAATTCCCGATTTTTTAAAAGAATTTGCCGGTCTACGAGATCGCTTAGTGATTGTGGGCGTCCAAGTCCGGCTTGAAATTTGGAATGAGAAGCGCTGGAAGGAGTACACGGCTAAGATTGAACAACAGGCCGATATCTTGGCCGAAAAGTTGGGTGAAGTCGGAGTGTTTTAATCTGATGTCGCACATCCCCGTTCTTTTAAAAGAGGTAGTTGATAAACTCAGACCTAAAGCAGGCGAGACGGTGCTAGATGCCACGGCGGGCCGCGGCGGTCATGCTAAAGTCCTTGGTGAGCAGTTAGGTCCAAGTGGACACTTAATTTTGCTCGATGCTGATCAAGCGTCACTAAGCAAAGCTCACCAAAATGTCTCTAGCTTGGCTTGTAGAGTAACAGCTATTCGTGGCAATTTTAGGCGAGTGAATTCATTGCTTGATGAAACAGGAGTTAAGCAAGTGAATGTCGCGTTATTTGACCTCGGCTTTTCGTCCGATCAATTAACTGAGTCGGGGAGAGGCTTCTCTTTTTTAACCGAGGAGCCACTCCTAATGACCTTAGCCGACTTACCGGAGGAGGGTCTCACGGCTTACGAGGTGGTTAATGAGTGGTGTGGCGACGAGTTGGAGCGTATCTTTAGGGACTATGGCGAGGAGCGTCATGCTAAAGTCATTACCCAAGCGATTATTATCGCTCGTCGCGAGGCCCCAATTGCCACGACTCGTCAATTGGCCGAGCTCATCCGTCAAGTAGTACCAAGAGGTTATGCCAATGCTCGCTTGCATCCGGCAACGCGAACTTTCCAAGCATTACGGATTGCGGTTAATAGTGAGTTAGAAGCATTAGCCGAGGGTATGACCGGTATTTGGGCGAAACTAGTTCCTGGTGGTCGGCTTGGTGTAATCAGTTTCCATAGCTTAGAAGCTAAGATCGTTAAAACCTATTTTAAATCGTTAGTAGCCAGTGATGAGGGTGAATTACTAACCAAGCATGCTCTTAAACCAGAGTATGCCGAAGTTAAACAAAATCCTCGCGCTCGTAGTGCCCAATTACGAGTGATTGCTAAAAAATTAATTTTAAAATTATGACCAAACAATTAAATTTACAACATTATCTCGATGTTTATTTTGCTTATCAACAGATTATCGTGTGGAGTTTGGTTGGATTGATGGCGGTGCTCGTCGGGATGTATATTTATTTAGTCAGTGTCTCCATTTCTAATATTGCAGTGCGGGAAGAGGGTCAAACTCAAATTAGTTTATTAGAAAACGATATCTCCTCACTTGAGGCCGAATATATGGTGCTTTCGACTAATATTACTTTAGCTAAAGCCTTGGAACGTGGTTTTGTGGAGGTAGCCGGTGGGGGGGTGTTTGTGGCTTCACAAGAGCGACCGATGGTATCGTTCAGGAATTAGGTTTTAATGAGCGAACGACCACTTATCCGCATTCGAGTCTTAGCTCTCGTTATCGTACTGGTGGCGGGGTTATTTGTTAGTCGTTTATTTTTTCTCCAAATTATTCAAGGTGATGAATTTAGTAATCAAGCTGATCGTCAATTTTATCATCCAGCTGGAGCCTTGTTTAATCGCGGTTCCATCTTTTTTAGCTGGAAGGATGATACTTTATTTGGCGCCGCGACTGTCAAGCAGGGTTATTGGGTGGAGATTCAGCCACCATTAGTAGACAATGCCGAGTCCTTGTATCAAATCTTGTCAACTTTTATTCCACTTGATCACGACGATTTTATTTTTAAAATCAGCGATAAAAATAATTCTTATGAGACCGTGGCTAATCATTTACCCGAGAGCACGGCGACGGCTATTACCACTCTAAAATTACCGGGAGTATTGGTGGCTAAAGAGCGCTGGCGTAACTATTCAGGTGAGCGTCTCGGCTCGCACGTCCTTGGTTTTATGGCTTTTCGCGGCAATGACTATGCCGGACGTTATGGTTTGGAACGTCAATATGAGTCAGTGTTGGCTCGAGTGCAAAATGGTTCTTTCGTCAATTTCTTTGCTGAGATATTTTTAGGTCTTAAAGATAGTCTAACTAAAGATAATGAGCAAGTAGCTGGCGATATTATTACCACTATTGAGCCTAAGGTCCAGACAATGTTGGAGTCGGAAATTGCTCTAGTGCGAGAAAAGTGGCAATCTGAGTTGGTGGGCGGGATTGTGATGGATCCAAAAACCGGTGCGATTATTGCCTTGGCGGCCTCACCTGATTTCAATCCTGGTGGTAAACCCGAATCTTTAGAAGTACTCCGTAATCCACTAGTGAGTCAAGTTTATGAAATGGGTTCAATTGTAAAGCCACTCACTATAGCCGCCGCGATTGATTCAGGGGTGCTTAAACCAACTACCACTTACACCGACTATACCGGCTTTGTAACGATTAATGGCCGGACGATTAGAAATTTTGACGGCAAGGGTCGCGGTATTGTCTCAATGCAAGAGGTTTTAAATCAATCACTTAATACTGGTATGGTTTTTGTTATGCAAAAAATGGGTAAAGAGAAATTCCGCGATTATATGTTTAGTTACGGCATCAAAGATCCAACTGGAATTGATTTGCCTGATGAGGCTGTTGGTCTAGCACAGAATTTATACTCCAGTCGTGATGTTGAGTATGCCACGGCTTCTTTTGGTCAAGGTGTGGCGTGGTCGCCAATCGCCATTACCCGAGCGTTGGCTAGTTTAGGTAATGGGGGGTTATTAGTTAAACCACATTTGGTTAAGAGTGTTCGTTATCAAACTGGTTTAACCAATAAGGTAGCACCGCCACCGGAAGTACGGGTATTGCAACCGGATACTAGTGAAGAGATTACTCGAATGTTGATTAACGTAGTCGATAAAGCCTTAGCGGGTGGGATTTATAAGATGCCACATCATAGTGTGGCCGCTAAAACCGGTACCGCTCAAATAAATAATCCCGAGACGGGCGGTTATTATGATGATCGCTATCTTCACTCCTTTTTTGGTTATTTTCCAGCTTATGATCCTAAGTTCATTGTCTTTCTGCTCCAAGTCAATCCGATTGGGGCCGAATATGCCTCGGTCACTTTAACGGAACCGTTTATGAATCTAACTAAGTTTTTGATACAATATTATGCAATTGCTCCTGATCGTTAATTAAAAATTATGAAAGCGCTTGTTCGTCACCTTATTTTAACGATTCTCACTGTGGAGGCGTGTTTAGTGCTTAAGCGCTACAAGTCAAAAATAATCGGCATCGCTGGCAGTGTTGGTAAAACTTCAACCAAAGAAGCGATTGCGTTAGTGCTTAAAAAAAATACTTATGTTCGAGCCAGTAGTAAAAGTTATAATAGTGAATTTGGAGTACCGCTCACTATTTTAGATTGTGATACTGCTTGGAATAATCCCTTTGGTTGGTTTAAAAATATTATCGAAGGGATTTTGTTATTGATTATAAAAACACCCTATCCTGAATGGTTGGTGTTAGAGATTGGTTCGGATCGACCGGGCGATGTGGCCCGTTTAACTAGTTGGCTTACTTTTGATTTGGTGGTGATTACCGCTTTGCCCGGGATCACTGCTCACTTAGAGTTTTACAATTCACCTGAAGCTTTGGTAAAGGAAGAGAGTGCACTTGCTTTCGCGGTAAAACCAGAGGGGGTAGTGTTCTTAAATAGCGATGATAATAATATTCAAGATTTAGCTAAAAAACTGGAGTTTTTGTCTGACGATAAGCGACCCAAAATTATTACTTACGGTTTGAACGAACAGGCCGATATTCGAGGTGCTAATTTTAGAATTGACTATGATACTAAAAATAAAGCGGTGGGTAGTGGTTTTGAGGTGCGCGTAGCGACCAATCATTATCAACTAAAAATTACTGACTCGGTGGGTCTCGAGCAAATGTATCCGATGTTAGTGGCCCTAGGAGTAGCTCGCGAACTTGGTCTTGACAGTGAGAGTGCGGTGACCGCCTTAAAAAATTATCATTCACCGGTTGGGCGAGCACGCTTAATTACCGGTATTAAAGATAGTTTACTTATTGATGATAGCTACAATGCGGCACCGCCGGCGGTTCAAGCGGCAATTAGAAGTTTAGCTCAAATCGAAACCACGGGACGTAAAATTGCGGTCTTGGGCGATATGTTAGAGCTTGGTGAGTATACTATTGAAGCACATCGGGATATTGGCGTCCGTGTTGTTGAAGTATGCGATTTATTATTACTAGTCGGTCCGCGTTCTAAATTTACCGGGGAGGGTGCACAAATAGCTGGAATGGCAATTAAAAATATTAAATATTTTGATACTGCGCTTGAGGCTGGATTGGCACTCCAAAATTTAATTAAAAAAGGAGATGTTATCTTAATAAAAGGCTCACAAGGAATGCGGATGGAAAAAGTGGTGGAGGAGGTGATGGCTCATCCCGAAGATAAAGAAAAACTGTTATGTCGCCAAGACCTCGCGTGGCAAAATCGGTAAAGAAAAAGCACCGGCTTAATACATTATCCGGTGCGATTAAATGATTATATCAGGGTTGTTGTTGATTGGTATTGGCAATAGCAGGATGGGTAACTTCTTTAAAGGCACGATGTAAGGCGGCTATTCTCGCCGCGTCGGTAGCGGCTTGATTGATCTGTCTTTGTTTTTTGGCTTGGTGTTGTCGGTCTAGGCAAAAGAGCTTATGAGCCAATGAAATCCGATTTAACAGATCACTAGCCAAATCATAATTGTCTTGACCATAATAACAACACAATAATTCAGCAAATTGTACAAAGGGATATCGCCAACGATTGTTACCTTGATGGAATTCTCGGACAATCGCTTCAATCAGACTAGACTTATTATCACCTGTCTGGGTATTATCCCAAGCGATAATGGCCCAAAAAAGTACCATCGCCACAGTCTCCAGTGTAATCTGATGGTGTAAATGATTAAAGCGACAAGCGAATTCCGGTTTTGTGCTGTCAGTGGATTGACGATAACCAACTGTCAGTCCGATCGTACCTAATAGGTCTTGGATATCGACCCACTCCATATCTGGATGAAACTGACGGCACTGGTGTTTTACCAACTCACTGCGATAAATCAATTGCTGACGTTTTTGCCACGACCAGATCAAAACGATCAGAGCAAAAATTAACATGATCACAAAAAGACAAATTAACGCTTGATTGTCCATTCTTGACACCCTCCCGGTTAATTGTGTGAAGACCAAATTCCATTGCTTCTAATTTCTATTATATGGTATATTTATCAATGTTGTCAATTAGACGGCATCAAACTGGCCCTATCGTCTAACGGTTAGGACGGAGCCTTCTCAAGGCTTAAATCCGGGTTCGATTCCCGGTAGGGTCACCCGCCGAGACAAGCTCACGGTTGGCGATGGCTTCGAACGGAAAAGACAGTGTAATATCAACGTTTCTTGCGGTCACCCGCCGGTTCGAGGTGACAATTTCCACCAATTGCCGCTT
>JACPIA010000003.1:64887-87442 GCA_016188295.1 Candidatus Vogelbacteria bacterium | reverse complement strand
AATGTCTGGACTACAAAAACGCCGAGAGAAGCATTCAACTTAGAGCTCCAAAAACAAAACAAACCACTTGTCCGTGGTATGCTGAGGGAGAAATTATTAACTTAACTCAGGTGATCGGATTCGGGGCTCCGCCCAGGTTCTACCTCTACCTGCTATTATATACTCATTGGGTTTAAATGTCAAGTTCTATCAGAATACCATTATTTTACAACCTTTTACCCGAGGCTAAGCCTCGAGGGGTCCAGTACTTGACGGGGATAAAGGGCTCGTATATACTAGCCACGTGGATATGAATACGACTAACCATAATTTTAAGCGGCGGCCATAACCGTTATTTTGAGGTTTGGCGCCGCCGGAAGGCGGTTTTTTTCTGAACGACTGACTCATTGACAATTGAATACAGGTAGAAAAAACATTATAAGTAATCAAATGCAATTTAGTAGTTAGTGATAAGTAGATTTCCTAATGGGAAATTTAAGAGCATATGGTGGATGCCTAGACTCTAACAGGCGATGAAGGACGTGGCTTAGCTGCGATAAACTTCGGGGAGGTGCCTAGCAACCTGTGATCCGAAGATGTCCGAATGAGGAAACTCTATTAAGTGAACCTTAATAATCCCGATGTAAAAGTTGGGAAGCATACCCGGGGAAGTGAAACATCTCAGTACCCGGAGGAAAATAAAATAAGCCTCCGCATTAGCGGAGGAAATATTCCCCTAGTAGCGGCGAGCGAAACGGGAAAAGCCCAAACCATTAGTCGCAAGATTAATGGGGTTGTAAGGTAGCGACACAATTAAAATTGGAAGAGTTACAAAATTAAAATTTAGCTGAAGTCGCTGGGAAGCGGCGCTCAATAAGGTGATAGCCCTGTAAGCGAAAAATTTTAGTCTCTTTAGTTGCTATTCTTGAGTAATTCGAGGAACGATAGCCTTGAGTGAATCCGGCGGCACTAACCGCCAAGGCTAAATACAGTTAGAGATCGATAGTGAACCAGTACCGTGAGGGAAAGGTGAAAAGCAGTCCGGAAGGACTTTGAAATAGACCTGAAACCATATGCTTACAAGGAGTCGGAGCTTCGACATAAAAATCGAGGTGACGGCGTGCCTATTGAAGAATGAGCCAACGAGTTAATGCCTATTGCTTAGCTAAGTCTCGTAAGGGATGGAGCTCGAGGGAAACCGAGTGTTAAAAGCGCGTCTTTTTATATTTATATAAAATGTAGTAGGTATTAGACCCGAAGCCAGGTGAGCTTGCCATGAGCAGGGTGAACCCCATCGAAAGGTGGGAGGAGGCCCGAACCGGTGAGTCGTTCAACTCTCTCGGATGACTTGTGGTAAGGAGTGAAAAGCTAATCGAACCTGGTAATAGCTGGTTCTCTCCGAAATATCTTTTGGGATAGCGTCTAATTTACCTCTTGGGGGTAGAGCACTGGAAGGTCTCGACAGGGCGAAAGCTCGCGAGACCTATCAAACTCCGAATACCAAGAGTCAATTATTAGGCAGTTAGACTACGGGCGCTAAGGTCCGTTGGTCAAAAGGGAAACAGCCCAGATCTCAATCTAAGGTCCCTAAATCTATACTCAGTGCACTTAAGGAGGTGTAATTTCTCGGACAATGAGGATGTTGGCTTAGAAGCAGCCATCATTTAAAGAAAGCGTAATAGCTCACTCATCAAGAGATTGTGCGCCGCAGATTATCGGGGCTTAAGTATAGTACCGAAGGTGAGGGAATTAGAGGTTGGAGATTTGAGGTGGGAAGTTA
This sequence comes from Candidatus Vogelbacteria bacterium, assembly GCA_016188295.1. Taxonomy (GTDB): domain Bacteria; phylum Patescibacteriota; class Minisyncoccia; order Phycocordibacterales; family XYD1-FULL-46-19; genus JACPIA01. The sequence continues at coordinate 85,683 of JACPIA010000003.1, read as the reverse complement.
GATAATCTAATTTCTAACTTTTAACCTCCAACTTCTAGTTCGGTAGGAGAGTGTTTTTAACCGCTGTGAAGCCACGTCGTGAGTCGTGGTGGAGCGTTAGGAAGTAAGAATGTTGGCACAAGTAACCGCAATCACGCTGAGAACGCGTGACGCCGAAAGACTAAGGTTTCCTTGGCAATGGCAATCAGCCAAGGGTTAGTCGGGCCTAAGGGGATGACGAAAGTCGCACCCGATGGACACATGGTTAATATTCCATGACTTTGTGGTAGTGCGATGGGGTGACGGAGGGTAGTATGTCGTGCGTATTATTGAATTTATGTTTTGTTAGTGAGGCGAGCTCCTAGGCAAATCCGGGAGCGGACGTAAGTCGACGCCAATCTAACAAGAAACCCAAGGGTACGCCTGCGGGAATACGACAAAGCACGCTCCCAAGAAAAACCTCTAAGCATAACTATCACAAAACCGTACCGTAAACCGACACAGGTAGTCAGGTCGAGAAGACCAAGGCGAACGGGTGATTGCTCCTCAAGGAACTCGGCAAAAAAGCGGCCGTAAGTTCGCGATAAGGCCTGCCCTCCGTAAAACGGGGGCCGCAGCTAAAGAATCCCTGGCGACTGTTTACCAAAAACACAGCTCCCTGCGAACTCGTAAGAGGATGTATAGGGGGTGACACCTGACCAATGCCAGAAGGTCAAACAAGGTCGGTCTGATGTCGTAAGATGTTAGGCTAACTTTGTAAGCCCTGGTCAATGTCGGCGATAACTATAATCGTCCTAAGGTAGCGAAATTCCTTGTCTGGTAAGTTCAGACGCGCACGAATGGTGTAACGACTAGGGAACTGTCTCGAGGAGTAGCCCGGTGAAAATACAGTGGGGGTGAAGATGCCCTCTACCTGCAGCTAGACGAAAAGACCCCAGAAGCTTTACTACAGCTTGATATTGAGCATACGTTTGCACTGCGTAGCATAGGTGGGAGAGTTTGAAGTCATGATTTCGGTTGTGATGGACTCAACAGTGAAATACCACTCTGTGCGAAGGTATGTTCTAACCGCCGCGGCAAAAACGCGGCGAGACAGTATCTGGTAGGTAGTTTTAGTGGGGCGCTATCCTCCTAAAAAGTACCGGAGGAGTTTATTAAGGTCCCCTAGGCGCGAATGGAAACCGTGCCGATAGTGTAATGGCACAAGGGGGCTTGACTGCAAGGCGTGAATGCCGAGCAGGTGCGAAAGCAGAACATAGTGATCCGACGATCCGTATTAGACGTGGTCGAAGCTCATCTGACAAAAGCTACTCTGGGGATAACAGGCTAGTTCCGCCCAAGCGTCCATAGCGACGGCGGAGTTCGGCACCTCGATGTCGGCTCATCTTATCCTGGGGCTGGAGAAGGTCCCAAGGGTATGGCTGTTCGCCATTTAAAAAGATACGCGAGCTGGGTTCAGACCGTCGTGAGACAGGTTGGTCTCCTATCTGCTGCAGGCGTTGAATGTTGAAAAGAGTTGTTCTTAGTACGAGAGGACCGGAACGAACTGACCTCTGGTCTGGGGGCTGTCCTATCAAGGGCACCGCCCCGTAGCTATGTCGGGAATGGATAACCGCTGAAAGCATCTAAGCGGGAAGCCAACTTTAAGATTAACGTTCGTTATGAGACCCGTGGGAGATGACCACGTTGATAGGCTTTAGGTGTAAGTCCAGTAATGGATTCAGCCGTGAAGTACTAATTCGTCCATTCCCATTAGGAAATCTGCTTAGCACGCTAAGTAATTTGATTTGATTGATAATGTTTTAATATTTGGATGTTTTTTTCTGGTGGTTTAACGCGGTGGTCACACCTCTTACCATTCCGAACAGAGTCGTTAAGCGCCGTAGTACCGATGGTACTCACAAGGGAGAGTAGGTAGCCGCCAGAATAAAATATCTAAACCGTTTGTGTTATTATTTGTCTATATGTCGCGCTGGAGTAGACAACGCCAAGTCACTATTACTTTTATTATCCTGATAGTTTTGACGGTGCTTATTGGTGCTGGCGCCTGGTATTGGTGGCCAGTACCCAGTTGTACTGATGGTACTAAAAATCAAAATGAGGTTGGTATCGATTGCGGAGGTGTTTGTCCTAAAATTTGTGCCACTTCGGTGGTGCCGCTTAAAGTATTGTGGTCGCGAGTCTTCCCTGCTCGCAGTGGCGAGTGGTATGTAGTCGCTCAAGTCCAAAATCAAAATCGTAATGTCGGCGCGCGCCAAGTTAATTACGAGCTTAAATTGCTTGATGCGATTGGTGGTGTTTTGGCTCGTCGTGGGGGTGAGACCTTTATTAATCCGGGCGAGACGGCGTTGATTTTAGAAACTAATATTCCGGTTAGTGGCAATCGAGTACCCTCTCGGGCTTTAGTCACCATCACGCCGCCGACTTGGGAAAAGCCAGTAAAAGAAGTACCGATTTTTAGCACTAATCGCAAGAGCTTTATTAATGATCCGGCCCCGCGTTTAGTAGCGGCTATTACCAATCCCAGTATCACAGACTATACCGATATTGAAGTATCTATCGTGGTGGCCGGTAATGACGAGAATGTTTTTGCCGCCAGCCGTACTTTAGTTGATCGTTTGACCCGCGGTGAGTCGCGCGATATTTACTTTACTTGGCCTATGCCTTTTGTCGAGGCTCCCGCAGTAGTGACTATTTTACCGCGCTTATCGGCTTATCGACCATGAGTCGCTGGTGGCAACGCTTGCCGCTCTTGGCGGCTATTGATTGGTATGTTATTGGTTCTTTACTTTTAATTAGCGGAGCGGGGCTGTTGTCGATGAACTCGTTTGGCAGTCAGAGTTATTTTTTTAATCGGCAAGTGATTTGGTTGGCTATTGCCTTAGCGGTGTTAGTACTGGCTAGTACTGTGGACTGGCGTTTTTTGCGCCAGAGTGAGGTGGTGGCCGGATTGTTTATTGTTAGTGCAATTGGTTTAGGTTTAGTTACTGTCCTAGGGGTGGTGGTTAAAGGGGCTCAAAGTTGGTTCTCTCTTGGGGCGATCTCGCTCCAGCCAGCCGATTTCATGAAGTTGGTCTTGATTTTGGTTTTAGCTAAATATTTTAGTCGGCGACATATTGAGATTGCTTACATCCGGCATATTTTAGTGTCAGGGTTATATGCCTTTATTCCATTTGTCTTGATTTTACTCCAACCGGATTTTGGCTCGGCGATGATTATTTTTTTAATTTGGCTCGGGATGATTATTGTCTCCGGGGTGTCCAAAAAACATTTACTAATTGTGGCTGGCATTGGCTTTGGAGCTTTTTTAATGGCCTGGTTGTTTGTGTTTGCGCCGTACCAAAAAGCGCGGATTATGACCTTTGTTCATCCATTGGCTGATATCCAAGGGGCTGGTTATAATGCTTTTCAATCAATGGTGGCAGTGGGCTCGGGTCAGTGGTTGGGTAAAGGGGTAGGGTATGGCACCCAGTCGCGCCTCGAGTTTTTACCAGAGTATGAGACTGATTTTATTTTTGCCGCTTTTGCCGAAGAATGGGGTTTTGTTGGTGTACTATTTTTATTTATTTTATTTGGGGTGATTATTTGGCGTCTAATTGATGCCGCCCGAGTCGGGGCTAGTAATTTTGAGACTTTATTTGCGGTTGGTGTAGTGATCGCTTTGATGACTCACTTTACTATCCACGTGGGGATGAATATTGGTTTATTGCCGGTAACGGGGTTACCCTTCCCTTTTATGTCTTATGGTGGTTCGCATATTTTGGCCGAGTTTTTAGGCTTGGGGATGGTAATGGGTATGCGCCGTTACGGCCGCGCCGCCCACCGCGATGACATGCACAACGAATTTGTTGGACCGCAGTAACCCTTATTTTACAACATATTTTAACCTATTAACTTATAAACCTAATAGGTGTATAGTAGCGAACAGAGGTAGATTAACTACCACCTGCATCCGACAGCTACCGGAGAGTACTTTTAAAAGGAAAGGAAAACTGACCATGAATACCATGCTCAGAAAAGCACTCCGTAAGTATAATAGACTGCGCCGGAAATTGGACAAGGTCTTGCTCGGGAATGACGGGGACGAATATGAAGCTGAGTTGGAGAAATTTTTAGCTAGGCGACCCTGCTGGACCAACGGACAGGTCGCGCAAGTGACTCAACCGAAACTCACATCCTCGATTCTCAAGCTCGTCTCGACGATCGTGGTCAATGCAACCACAGGCAAGTTCGTCGCCAAGGACAAATTCAAACTGAAAAAAGACGGTGGGATTTGCTCTTATCTCGGCGGCAACTTCAGGGCCTGGTTCCTGAACGGCGATGGCAAGACCAAGACCGAAGACCCGATCACGAAACAGACGCTCCGCTGCCACCAGTTGCGACAGTCCTCGGTGAACTGTCCGATCATCACCGAACTCGGTGGCGAAGCGAAAGCGGAAACCACCCTGTCGGAGTTGTCCTCGTTGATGGAGAAGCAGAAGTATGGCGAATCTGGTCCGTTACTCGTGAACGGCTATACCAACATCTTCTACGTCCGCGACCAGAATGGTATGCTCCGGACGGTCGACGTGGACTGGTACGACCTCGGCTGGTGCGTCGGTGCGAGCTCCGTCGGGGGCCCGGACGGGTGGTTTGGTGGCTGCCAGGTGTTCTCTCGCAATTCTGTTCTCGAATCCTCGGAATCTTCGGCTCCGGCGCAAGCCTGATCTTTTGTCCCTTGGACCATTTGACCCTCGGTTTGCTTCGGCAGACTGGGGTTAATTTTTTACGAAACACAACGAGGCTTAGCCTCGTTGTTGATAAATAAAGGTTATTTACCACAGAGGACGGTCCTCTGTGGTGGCCTCAACGAATTTGTGGGCTCGCAGTAAGGCTTTATTTGCAAGGTTTTCTCTTGCTTGGCAAGGAAGATTAACGGGTGTATAACAGTAGGTAGTTCTTTGATAGCTTGCGAGGCTGTGACTAGCTGAGCGCTTTGGAGATAGTGTCTAAACTCCGGCCTCATACAGCAATGTATGAGGTTTTTTTATTTTGCTACAATACTAAGTGTAGTAGGTGAATATGTAAGTGATCCAATCACTGTCAAAGTAAAACCTTGACAGTGTGAGGCAATTCGTAGAAGACAGCTGTGCTATAATTACTAGATAGCGGTCGGTTTTAGCAGATTTAATTTTAAAAATTATATATGGATGATAGCAAAAAATGTGCCAAGTGCCAAATGGACTTAAACGACACCAATAATTGCAAGTGCAGTCCAGCAGACACTTGCATCCACTGTTGCGGACATGACGGTTCAAGTTGTGATTGTAATTGTCAGACTAAGGCCGTGGCTTAGTATAAATCGTAAGTTTGTTTGATCATCCAATCGAGCGCATAATCGCGCTTGATTTTGGTTGGGAGGGCGTTGGCCATATTTTTAGCATTACTTAAATCAATTAAGTTGGCATTGATGGTTTTAATTAAAATCTCGCTGTCATTTGGTGGCACTAAAATACCTTCCACACCAGTGGTAATTAAATCAGGGATACCGCCAACGCTTGAGGCGATAATGGGCACACCAGCAAGACCAGCCTCAAGAAGAACGTAAGGCAAACCCTCTTTGCGCGAAGGTAAAATAAACAAGTCAAAAGCAGTTAGATATTGACTGGCATTATGATATTGCCCGGCTAAAATAACTTGATCACTTAAACCCCTCTCTTTAATTAATATTTCTAAATGAGAACGTTGTTCTCCCTCTCCAATCAAAACTAATTTAAGGTCGGGCTGGTTTTTTGTAACCATGGGCCAGGACTCAATCAATAAGTCATAACCTTTATTGGGGTGTAGTTCGCCAATACTACCCACTACCCGTTCAAGGCCGGTGAGGCCTAGCGCCGCTCGCGCCTCCTCTTTAACCAAGAGAGTTAGTGGCGCGAGACCGAGCGGTATCACTTTTATTTTTGACTGGACGCCAAACATTCCCCAGGCTCGTTTTTTTTCTTCCTTACCTAAAACAATCGTCCGATGAGCTAAGATGACAGAGAAATAGGATAACAGCCAAATAATAATTCGCGAGATAACGAAGCGTTGCTCCATAAATGGCCAGCCGTGGACGGTGTAAATGATTTTTTTAATGCCAGCTAAACGAGCAGCTAGTGCGCCCAAACCACCAATTTTAGAGCTGTTCAAATGAACGACACTTGGCTGTTTGTTTTTAAATAATCGATATAGTCGCCAACCGACTAAAAAATCTTGAATGGGGGAAATGTTGCGCCCTAGACCTGGCACGGTTATCACTTGGTGGCTAGCCACGGCCACCTTTTCCGTTAATTGTCCGGAAGTGCCAGTGATCAAAACGCGCTTGCGACTGTCATTTGGCAGATTAGTCAATAAATCGTAAACGTAGCGGCTCGCGCCACCCCAACTGCCTTTAGTAATGACTAAAAAAATTGGTCCCTCATTTAACATTACGCTACTATAGCATAGGTCATATTTTTGTGGTATGATTGGCACTTATGAGACTCACTACCACCCGAGAGCAAATTTTACTGATTATTGGCGATTTGGCCGCGTTTGTCTTAGCTTTATGGTTAACCTTGTTAGTCCGTTATCAGGCCGCCCCCGAGACCAAGCTTTTTAGCGAGCATGTCCAAGCTTTTTGGGTCCTTTTTTTGACGTGGTTGGCGGTGTTTTACATTTCCGATCTTTATCAAAAACACACCACCTTATTTCGTCAGGAGTTAACCCAAATTATTTTTAAAGCGGAATTAGCTAATAGTGTTATTGCTTTAGCTTTTTTCTATTTTATTCCACTATCGATTACTCCAAAAATAAACCTGTTTATTTACTTAGCGTTGTCGTTTATTTTGGTCTGGTTGTGGCGAGCCTACGGCGTTAAATTATTTTATTTAGGCAAAACTGAAACTATTATTTTTTTGTGTGAAGGCCCAGATGTGGAAGCCATTAAACAAGAGCTTAGTCATAATTCGCAATATCGGTTGCGAGTTGCCAACGCTGATCCAGTAGCGTTACTGGCTCGCGGTGAGGTGCCAGTAGTGGTTTATGGCATTGCTCGCAATTCACCTACTGGCGCCGGTGAGGTGTTGCCGGAATTATTGGCCGCCGGTGTCCGTTTTATTAACGTTTATGATCTATACGAGGATTTATTTCGGCGCATTCCCACTTCACTATTAACCGAACATTGGTTTTTAGAAAATATTTCCACTCAACCACACTCGATTTATGACTTACTTAAGCGCTTCATTGATATCGTGATTGGTTCGATTATTGGCTTACTTTCTTTACTAATCTATCCATTTATTTACTTAGCTTTAAAGTTAGAGGGTAAAGGGTCGCTCTTTTTCTTTGATGAGCGGGTGGGGCGTTTTGGTCGAGTAATTAAAGTCCGTAAGTTTAGGACAATGACCACTGAAGCTAATTTAAGCGAGCGTAAGGTAACAGCTGTCGGTCGCTTTTTACGACAAACTCGCTTGGACGAGTTACCTCAAATTTGGGGTGTTTTGCGTGGCGATCAATCATTGATTGGGCCACGACCAGAGAAGCCTGATTATGTCAAAAGTTACAACCAGCAAATTCCATTTTACACTATTCGCCACGTCATTGCCCCGGGGCTTTCCGGTTGGGCTCAAATTTATCAAGAAAATCATCCTCATTTTGCGCCAGCTATCGAAGCCACGCAAGAAAAATTATCTTACGATTTATATTACATTAAGCATCGTAGTATTTGGCTGGATTTGGCGATTGCTTTAAAAACATTACGCATTGTTTTAACCGGTAAGGGTAAATAGTTAATCGTATTTTGATTTATGATTATTGATGGACGTAAATTAGCGGCGGAAATTGGCCAAGAACTAGCGACCGATTTTAGTAAGCTCTCGCCGGTAATTTTAGCGGTAATAATGGTAGGGGAGAACAAGGCCACTTACTCCTTTGTGGCGCAAAAAGAGCGCTTTGCTGCTAAAATCGGGGTAGAGGTGAGGCTATTTGAGTATGACAAAAAGGTTACCAAGTCGGAGTTACTTAAAGTGGTTGATCGTTTAGCTCAAGATAAAAAAATTACCGGTATTATCATTCAATTGCCCTTACCGTCACACATTGATCAAGAGCTAATTACTAATGCGGTGCCAGCGAGTAAAGATGTTGATGCTTTAGGTAATGAGCCGGTCGTTGATTCGCCGGTGGCGGCGGCGGTGCTTGAGATTTTAGCTCGCTATCATATTAAATTAGCCGGCCAAAAAGCAGTGGTGGTGGGCCAGGGTAAATTAGTCGGCCAACCAGTGTCTTTAGCTTTAGCTCGTGCTGGTGCTTTGGTTGTAACTACTGACATTAAAACTAAAAATTTAATCGAAGAATTATCAACCGCCGATATTGTGGTGAGTGGTACCGGGATGCCGGGCCTAATTAAACCCGAGATGATCAAGGGGGGGGTGGTGATTATTGACGCGGGTACGAGTGAGGTTGGGCAAGTAGTGCAGGGTGATGCCTTGCCGGCCTGTGCTAATAAAGCAGCTCTATTTACACCCGTACCGGGTGGAGTCGGGCCAATCACGGTGGCGATGTTGTTTAAAAACCTATTACAGCTTGCTAATCGAGTGGTTTAGCCTATAATGGTGCGATAATATGCTAAAAACTAGAGTCTTGGCCGTAATTTTGTTGGCAGTGGGCGTAGCCCTAGCTTTCTTTGTTTACTATTCTCAAACAACAACTTCTGGTTTACTGGCTCGACCATTTAAACTTGGCCTTGATTTGTCGGGCGGGAGTCATTTGGTTTACGAGGCTAATGTTGCCGATTTGTCGACTACAGATATTAGTGATGCGATGTCCTCACTCCGGGAAGTGATTGAGCACCGGATTAATGTTTTTGGGGTGGGGGAGCCGATTGTCCAAGTAGAGCAAGCTGGTTTTGGTGAGAGTGCTTCTCACCGTTTAATTGTGGAGTTGCCTGGTGTCACTGACGTTAAACAAGCGATTGAAATGATTGATATTACGCCGACGCTTGAGTTTAAAAAAATTGCCAGTGCTGAGCAACCGGACACTTTTATTTCTACCGGTTTAACTGGGCGCTTTCTTAAGCGGGCCCAAGTGGTGTTTAGTCAACAATCATTGGGACCATCCATTTCACTGGAGTTTAATGAGGAGGGAGCGACACGTTTTGCCGAGATTACTCGCTCTATTACTGGTCAACCATTAGCGATCTATTTAGATGGCGTGCAACTCTCGGCGCCGATTGTCAGGGAGGAAATCAAAGATGGTCGCGCCGAGATCTCCGGTCAATTTACAGTCGATGAAGCCAAGAGTTTGGTCCGTAATTTAAATCTGGGAGCCTTGCCGGTACCAATTACTTTAGCCTCAACCGAGACCATTGGAGCGACGCTGGGCCGTGACGCCGTCAATAAAGGAGTGGCCGCTGGACTCGTTGGTTTAGCGATTATTGCTGTCTTTATGATTATCTGGTATCGCTTGCCGGGCTTGGTGGCAGTGGCGTCTTTGGCAATGTATATCATCTTGATGCTTACCATTTTTAAATTATTGCCCGTCACTTTGACGGCCGCTGGTATGGCCGGGTTTATTCTCTCGGTCGGTATTGCCGTCGATGCCAATGTCCTTATTTTTGAACGGATGAAGGATGAGCTTAAACATGATAAGCGTTTACGGGAGGCGGTGGTCGATGGTTTTGCGCGAGCGTGGCTCTCGATCCGCGACTCTAACTTATCCGGGATTATCTCCTCTATTATTTTGTTTTGGTTTGGCACCAGCTTGATTAAAGGTTTTGCTTTGACTTTGGCTCTGGGAATTGTGGTTAGTCTATTTACCGCTATTTCTGTCACACGGACCTTGTTGTTGGCGATTACTCCAAAACATCGGACCGGTTTAACCAGCTTTTTATTCGGTAGTGGTTTTGGCGATTAAAATACTTATATGTCTATCATTAATCACAGAAATATTTTTTTCACAATCTCAATTTTAGCCGTGATCGCTTCTCTAGTAGTAGTGTTTGCTTATGGACTTAATTTTGGACCAGACTTTATTGGTGGCTCAATTTTAGAAGTGACGTATCAAGGGACGCGCCCCGATATCAATTTAATTCAATCCCAAGTGGCCGGTTTGACCATCGGCACGGTCTTGCTCCAACCCACCGAGGTTAATGGTCTGATTGCGCGGACGCGGGTGCTGACTAATGACGAAAAAAATATTTTAGAGCGGGAGTTATCCTTTAATAGCCAAAATCCAATTACCGAAAAGCGTTTTAGCGCCATTGGCCCAGCTCTCGGCCAAGAACTGGCTCATAAGGGAGTGATTGCTATCGTCTTGGTGATGCTCTTGATTGTCATTTTTATTACCTTTGCTTTTTGGGGAGTATCGCAACCAGTGACCTCGTGGAAGTATGGTTTGATTACTTTAGTGGCTTTAATTCACGATGTGATTATTCCGACCGGTGTTTTTGCTTATTTAGGACACACTAAGGGGGCGGAGGTGGATGCACTCTTTTTAACCGCTTTACTCACTATTTTAGCCTTGTCGGTTAACGACACGATTGTGGTGTTTGATCGGATTCGCGAGAATTTAAAAAATAAAATCAGTAATAATTTTGAGGAGACGGTGGGGGTCAGTTTAGAGCAAACCTTTACCCGCTCGGTCAACACTTCCGTTACCGTTATTTTAGTGTTGCTTGCTCTTTACTTTTTTGGTGGCTCTACCACCAAAGACTTTGCCTTGGTTCTCTCGATCGGTATGATCGTGGGTACCTACTCCTCCATCTTCCTGGCCTCACCACTCCTCGTTGCTTGGAACAATTGGTCTAGTAAGAAGTAATTGACTTTTACTCCTGTTTTGGTATAATGAACAGTGGACAAACTTGGAGGGTGAGGCCATGCTATCAATAACTATTTTAGACCCAGGTCTTAAGGAGGCTCACAAATGGTTTTCTGATAAGTATGGGTCAGAATACACGGATAGCGAATTTTTGGCTGGAGGGCTGGCAGTAGAGGAGCCAATTCAGCTTGAATTACCAGAGGTTAAAACGGCCTAACTAGGCCATGGGGCGAGTAAGCGGTCCGCCAGTCGGCGGACGCTTGACTCGCCTTTTTGTTTGTGTATAATAGTAAGGCCTTGGAAACAGGGCGTTTTTAAATCAGGAAGCTCTTTGACAATTTAGATCCAAACGCAAATCAATAAAAAGTTAAGTTTTCTTTTGTTCCGTTCATTTCTTTAATTAGAGTTTGATCTTGGCTCAGGATGAACGCTGGCGACGTGGATAAGGCATGCAAGTCGAGTGGGTTAGACCCACGGCAGACGAGGTAGTAAGACATAGGAACTTCCCCTCTTGTCGGGCATAACTAGCCGAAAGGTTAGATAATTCCCGATAGTCCCTGAGAGTAATCGAAAGGTAAAGATCCGCCAATTGGCGGAATCGCAAGAGGAAAGGCCTGTGGAGTATCAGCTAGTTGGTAGTGTAATGGACTACCAAGGCTATGACGCTTAGGGGAGGTGAGAGCCTGACCCCCACCGATGGTACTGAGATACGGACCATACACCTACGGGTGGCCGCAGTCGAGAATCTTCCACAATGGACGCAAGTCTGATGGAGCGACGTCGCGTGATGGATGAAGTCTTTCGGGATGTAAACATCTTTTATCGGGGATGAATCTAGTTTATCTAGAATGACGGTACCCGATGAATAAGGGGTTGCTAAACTCGTGCCAGCAGCAGCGGTAATACGAGTGCCCCAAGCGTTATCCGGAATTATTGGGCGTAAAGGGTGTGTAGGCGGTTGTGAGTAGTCTTTCGTTAAAACCCCCGGCCTAACCGGGGAGGTGCGAGAGAAACGGCGCAACTGAGGGAGTGTGAGAGGTCTGTGGAACTCATGGTGTAGGGGTGAAATCCGTTGATATCATGGGGAACACCAAAAGCGAAGGCAACAGACTGGCACATATCCGACGCTGAAACACGAAAGCGTGGGTAGCGAACGGGATTAGATACCCCGGTAGTCCACGCCCTAAACGATCTTCACTAGCTTTTCGGAGTATCGACCCTCTGAGAGGCGAAGCTAACGCGTTAAGTGAAGCGCCTGGGAAGTACGGCCGCAAGGCTAAAACTCAAAAGAATAGACGGGGACTTGCACAAGCGGTGGATCATGTGGTTTAATTCGACGCTAAACGAAGAACCTCACCAGGGTTTGAAATCCAGACGAATGCCCGCCGAAAGGTGGGAGGTCTCACAAGGACGGCTGGACAGGTGATGCATGGCTGTCGTCAGTTCGTGGCTTGAGTTGTTCCCTTAAGTGGGGAAACGAACGCAACCTCTGTTGTCTGTTACAAGTGTCAGGCAAGACTGCCTCGCTCTGCGGGGAGGAAGCGGAGATGACGCCAAGTCAGCATGTCCCTCTGACATCCTGGGCTACACACATGATACAATGGCCGTTACAATAGGTCGCGACGGGGAGACCCTGAGCTAATCCTAAAAGACGGCCCCAGTTCGGATTGAGGTCTGCAACTCGACCTCATGAAGTCGGAATCGCTAGTAATCGCAGGTCAGCTATACTGCGGTGAATACGTTCTCAAGTCTTGTACTCACAATAAAAGCGCGCAGCAGCTTTATGATCTAGATGGTTTAAATCCATCTCTCCCTTGTCGGGGAGCATAGTCAATAGTTAGTCCTGATACCGCGAGGATCAGGATGGAGGAACTGGCGACAAAAGACAGCCTAAATTAGCCTTTAAATAGGCAAAAGTATATCGACCTATTAGTGGGTGGTGAGGATAGGGAAGATATTAAAAAAGCTCAGTTTAGGATGTCTGGAATAGAATATAAAGTGACCTGTGGAGATCTGATGCTGTCCATTAGAATAACTAATGGTATAATGTAACTGACGCAGCGTCAGAAGTCAGCTGGAGCATAGTAGTCCCGCCATAGTGGGGTGAAGGACTCCTCTCTAAAGTATGTTAACGGCAAAATACATCGTTGGTTTAGTTGATGGCGAAGGCAGTTTTACCGCCTATGTCCGTCAGCCAAAGCCAAGTAAAATCAGTAGTCGGCGGGTTAGGATTGAACCGAGATTCTTTCTTAAGTTAATTGAGAGAGATAAGGTGATTCTTGATCGGCTAAAAGAGTTTTTTGGTTGTGGTCAAGTCTATTTTCAAAAAGACACTCGGCCTAATCATCAACCTTGCTATCGGTTTGAAGTGTCTAATCGTCGGGACCTAAGTCAAATAATCGTTCCCTTTTTCCAGCAACATCCGTTGCAGTTGCCGTCAAAAGCTAAAGACTTTAAAATCTTTAGCCAAATGATGGCCGCAATTGAGAAGGGAGAACATTTGACCAGTCGCGGGTTAAACAAATTGTATCGCTTAAAACAAAAAATGCATTAGAGCTCGCCGTATACGGGAAATCCGTCCGTACGGTGGGAACATCAATCCCTAGTTCAAGGGAGATAATCGCCCGTCAAGCCAAGGGAGCCGGGAGTGCCCGAAGTTCCGCCCTAGGCGGACCTAAGGTAAGCTCGGTGACAAGGGTTAAGTCGTAACAAGGCACGGGTAGCGGAAGCTGTTCGTGGAATTATTTTAAGGTGAAAATAGTCGAACCCCGCCGTTGGCGGGGAAACGGTCTGGTGATTACTGTAGTACCAATCCTGAGAGCAATCGAAGGAAGAACAGTCAGTAGGTAAGCTGGGACCTAATCCCAGCATGAACGGAACAAAAGAAAGCCTTGACTTTTTATGTGTTATATGCTAGCATGGATATTGGAAAGTAAGAACTAAAAGGAGACCGAAGATGAATGATCAAATGAGTTTTTTTAATCGGATGGTCGCGGTTGGTGCCGGGGTCGTTGTCATTTCTCTGATGATCTTTTGGCTGAAATGCTCCGCGCCAAAAATCGAGGCGAGACAGACGGACAATGGGCCGGTCATCGTTTTGGATCATCTCGGGAAGACTCAAGTTTTCCCGACGAAATAAAAAAGCAAAACCCCCGAGATGGTCCAAGTCCATCCGGGGGATTTTTGTGTCTGTTTTTTATCGGCCACTGATGCCAGTAATGGTTTGGCGGATAGCATACAGCAGGGTCCTGATTGGTCCCCGCACCCACCAATTACGGCACTCTGGGTCAAAGGGTATCCAACCAGTGTTTACGATTTTGACTTCAAAACCAGCCTTTTTCAGCATAGAGGCACACTTATACCGATGGAGGAATGGATGTGCTACCAACCACACTTCTTTTATACGATAAAACTTGATTAGAAAAAGAATGTAGTGGTAGAAATCGTCATTGTTATCAAGATTCTCGGTAATCAAGTGTGCATCAGGAGTGTGGATAGTGCAGTCCTTGATGTAACTTTGGACTATCAAGAAGTAATCCTTGCGGTCTTTTCGCTCCAGAAATCGATCAAGTGTAAATACTTTACTTATTAACCACCAGACTCCGCCCCTAAACCCGAACAAGTTACATTTGGTGCTGTATTACTCTGCTTTGCTGATTCCGTGCTAACTCTAACAATTCCGCCAACGCCTCGCAGAGCCTCGGCGTTCCGCCCACGCCCCATCGCTTTTCCATTCTTTTTTGTTTGGCGGGGGATTCTTTTTGAAAAGGTATGGGCGATGGGGCTTCGGGCGGGCTTCCTCTTAAGGGAGGAAGCTGGCGAAATTCAAAACCCAAACTTCAATATTATGCCTCTACCATTCTACTATTTTTCGTCCCTGATCTAAAGGGGTCCATCCTCGGCATTCGCCTCGGACATTTCCGCTAGGGCTACTCGCGCCTAGATGTCTAGGTTTGGCGCTTCTCCTCGCCTTTGCCCGCCTGCGGGCGGGAGGCTCGGGCGCCATGCTGTTTGGGGGAAGGAAGGAATCCTTCCCCCAGCTTCGCCTCGGTTCGTGCTCCGCTTCGCTACGCATTCCGCAGAGCGGAACAGGGCTCACCCAACCGGCTCGCACAACCCCCTACCTCGTTTTCAAGATTGCTTTCGTGGTGTCGCTTCCGCTTCGGATTTCTGTATTGCAAGATAACGGCGGCGCTCATCCTTTAGTCATGGACGCCCTAGCGGAAATGTCCGAGGCTCAAAATGCCTTATGTGCTTGCCCCTCCCACCCTGTGCGCGCACATACCGCCCACGAAAAGCGGGAAGGATCGCGGGCGGGGCTCCCTAAAAAACACAAAACCCCTTTCGGGGTTTTGTTGGAGGGTGTGCCTTCCAATCGCCTTTGTGCGTGCCATTCTGTCATGTCCGAGTCCCGAGTGTCGTATCAAGCACGCAGGCTCTATTTACATCGGCAGCGTTTTCCAAGCACCCATTATCGGCGATTGCGACCATGCTTTTGAGACAGAGCACTTGCCGCCACGGATTTTACCCGCGCTGACGAATGCCCACTCCGCAGAAGCTTGCTTGCCTTCGTTGCGACACGACGGCTAGTTGTTTTTCTATGTGCCATTTTCGTAAAAATTAAGCTAATAATTTAACCTTACCGACATTCCGGCAACTTTAATAAGTTGTCGGCACTCGTGTCGTTGGGAAGTGTCTTCACATATTTAGTCCCGCGGTTTGTTTCCTCTGCAGTCAAGTATGCTTTGCTTCCATCATACGGATCTTTAACATACGCAACTCCGTTTTTGTTTTTAACGAAGTCATACATCTCCAAACGAGTTGAATTGCCAGTACTTCCATCTGAATCACTTTTCCAGCCGAGATTACTAATCGCGGTATATGGATTTTCGTGATTTCCAGAATCTTTACTGATACAAGTAATTTGTACTGCCATTTTATTTTTAGAATTCTTAACTTTGTAATTTTAGAAAGGATTTGATACGCTTTCAGTATCTATCCTCAAGCGGTTTGATAGTCGACCCCAATTTGGTTCTATTGGTATCTAACTCAATATCAATTTTTCTACAAAAGCTACCGAGAGGTGGCTTTCTTCCTGTATTATAGGGCTTTATTGCTGGCTTTGTCAATCCTGTCAAATCTGTGGAAAACTTGTTGATAAATTTTGACAACTTGGATATAATGCATATATGCATTATATCCAAGAAAAACTTCTTAAATTAATTGACCATCAAAATATTAGCGGCCTTACATTAAGAGACATAGGTTCTCTCATTAATGAAACCTTTCCACAGAAAGTAAAACACCACCTCTCTCAACTTGAAAGCAAAGGTTTTATTTCTATTGATAAAAAGAATTCAATAATCAAAAGAACTAGCGGGCAAACAAAAAATTCAGATCTGTTTATTTCTGTCCCAATCTATGGAACAGCAAATTGTGGGCCGAGAACAATTTACGCCAATCAAAATCTCGAGGGATATTTAAAAGTATCAAAAAAACTATTGTCTAAAAAAGATAAAATCTTTGCTTTACGAGCAGAAGGTAATTCTCTAAACAAAGCAAATATAAAAGGAAAAAGTATAGAGGATGGTGATTTTGTTATTGTAGATAGCCAAGCAACTAGCCCTAAAAATGGAGATTATATCGTTTCAATCATTGAAGAAATGGCAAACATTAAGAAATATATATGGGATGCAAAAAATTCTCAGATAATTCTCGGTTCAGAATCAACACAAAACTATAATCCTATTTATGTCCATGAGGATGACAATATTATAATTAACGGAAAAGTTATTGATGTAATTAAAAAACCTAGTATCTAGGCCTTCCCAAACGAAAGCTAATTTTCTATAATATATATGATGAACAATGAAATCAAAAAGAATCCTCTAACCTATATAAGTTTATTTAGTAGTGCTGGCGTTGGTTGCTACGGATTTAAGATTGAAGATTTTGAATGTATTGCTACTAATGAAATTATCGAGAGACGATTAAATGTGCAGAGGCATAATAATAAATGCCGATACGAAACAGGCTATATAGTCGATGATATTCTAAAAGAGGAAACAAAAAATAAAATAAGAAAAGAATTAGAATTTTGGAAAAAAAATCATAATGTCAAAGAACTTGATGTCTTAATTTCAACCCCGCCGTGTCAAGGGATGTCGGTTGCCAATCATAAAAAAGGTGATGAGTTAGCTCGTAATTCTTTGGTCATAGAATCTATTAGGCTCGTTGATGAGATGAGGCCCAAATTTTTTATTTTTGAAAATGTCAGAGCTTTTTTAAATAGTTTGTGTACTGATATTGATGGAAAAGATAAAAAAATTCGCGAAGCCATTGAGTTAAATTTGGGAGGTAAGT
The DNA here is from genome assembly GCA_016188295.1 of Candidatus Vogelbacteria bacterium. GTDB lineage: Bacteria > Patescibacteriota > Minisyncoccia > Phycocordibacterales > XYD1-FULL-46-19 > JACPIA01. The sequence goes on along the minus strand of JACPIA010000003.1, from coordinate 68,529 downwards.
ACAATATACATTACCAAGTAATAAATTTTAAAGATTATGGTAATCCGTCTAGTAGAACCAGAACTCTTGTTCTTGGAGTGAGAAAAGATTTACAAGAAATAACCCCCTTGGATTTTATGCCCGCTCTGCAAAAAGAAAAAACAATTCGAGAAGTTATTGGCCACTTACCAAGTTTAAAAGTGATGGGTGAAATTGATATAAAAGATATTTATCATAATTTTAGATCATATGCAGAACATATGCGAGATTGGATAAGCGGAACAAAAGAGGGTGAATCTGCTTTTGACAATAAAAATCCAAAATATCGTCCGCATAAAATCATTGATGGAGAATTAGTGTCCAACACACAAAAAAATGCTGATAAATACAGTAGATGTTTTTGGGATAAGGTTGGTCCATGTATTCATACTAGAAATGATATTCTTGCTAGCCAGGCAACAATACATCCATCTGACGATCGTGTTTTCAGTGTGAGGGAATTAATGAGGCTGATGTCTATTCCGGATTCTTTTAAATGGACTGCGACACCGGAAAAAGTGTTAAACAGCTTGTCATTAGTTGAAAAATCAAAGTTTTTTAAAAGAGAAGAAATGAATATTCGTCAATCAATCGGCGAAGCTGTTCCAACAACAATTTTTCAACAAATTGCCAAAAATATAAAAAAATCGATACAGAAAAATATTTTAGATGAAAAAGATATAGAAAATATTATACTCGATAATGATCTTGTAAAAATAGAAAATCTAAAATATTTTCTTAAGAAGCAGTTGGCTAATTACTCATTTGCCGAATTATCAAAGATAGTGGAATTAGCTAATGCCTATAGATTTAAACACGCCGCTTATTATACCCGTCAAGACATATGCTTTACAGTTATTAAAGATTTACCGGATGCTTCGAATTATAATTCGATTAAAATTCTAGAACCATCAGTTGGAGCAGGAAATTTCTTACCTCTTTTGGTTGAAAAATATAAATCAGTTTCTAGTGTGCAGATTGATGTGATTGATATAGATAAAAATGCAATTGATATATTAAAAATCTTAATAAGTAAATTAAACATTCCAACAAACATAAGAATAAATTTTCTTAATGAAGATTTTCTCTTGTTTGGGAAAACTGGTCTTTTTACAGATGAGAGTATCCATTACGATATAGTGGTTGGAAACCCTCCATTTGGAAAAGTTTCTGATAATGAGTCTTTGCTTATTGAATATAAAAGAGGAAAATTCAATACAAAAACCAATAATCTGTTTTCCTTTTTTCTTGAAAAATCAATTAACCACGCTGATGTGGTCGCCTTAATAATTCCCAAGAGTCTTTTATCAGCGCCTGAGTTTGATGCAACAAGAGAATTTGTTTCTAGGTTTGCAATTTCAAAGATTACTGATTACGGCGAAAAAGGGTTCAAGGGTGTAAAAATTGAAACGATCAGTATTATTTTAAATACAACAAAGCAAAGACTTCATAATCCAGTCTTGGTAGAGTCTTATGTAAAACACGAGCTTGGTTTCAAAGACCAAGACTATATCTGTTCTAAAGATTTTCCTTACTGGCTAGTTTATAGGGATAGTTTTTTTGATCATGTTGCTTCAAAACTTAATTTTGGGATATTTACCGCATATAGAGACAGACAGATAACCAAACAACACACCAAACTCAATGGTCGTGTTAGGATTCTTAAATCTAGGAACATTGGGAGTAATAAAATTGTTGATATTCCAAATTATGATTCTTACGTAGACGAATATAAGAGTCTTGCGATAGCAAAATACTTAAATAACATAGAGGCTGTACTTGTCCCTAATCTTACTTATAACCCAAGAGCTTGCTTCTTGCCTAAAAATTCACTTGTAGATGGTTCAGTGGCAGTTTTGATTCCAAAATTAGATGTGGAAATCACAAAGAATGATTTAGCTTATTATAACTCTGAAGAATTTGTTGAGTTTTACAGGGTGGCAAGAAATTATGGAACACGATCTCTAAATATAGATAACAATTCTGTCTTTTTCTTTGGCCTTTCTAAGGTCTAAATAAGTTCTTGAATTTTTTGTTCAATTTTTTCTAACAATATATTCATAGGGGTATCAATTTTTAAATTCCAACCATAGCATGTATTTATTACAGATATAAAATCTTTATAGTTATAAAAACTCTCATTATTGTCTAATGATATTTTAATATTTTTTAATTTCGTTTTTAAACATATTGCCTGATAATGTTGATTTATGCTTTTTGTGTTTGCTTGGACATGAGCAAAAGACAAATGTTGCCCGGGTGTTAGGGCAATTAAATTTTCTTTTGCAAGAGAAAATTCTGGATAAGAATGTTGGGGTAAAATATGGTGCACATGAATACCACTGTTTGCAATATATCCAAGCTCAGGAGCTAAAATCTCACTATTTTGGTATTTCTGTCTTACGGAATCTTTAGCTTTTTGTAATAAAGTTGCAACAACACCTCCTTCGTTAATCTCTGAAAGAACTTCTAGCTGATACTGATGCCTAGTCATTCCGAGAGGCATATCTTTATCTCGGAAATTCTCTCTATTATAAATCAGAAATGAATATGGACATGGCCCAGATGTGATATTTGAAGCATCTTCACCGGGTATTCTATTTTTATAACAAAACATATTAAAAATTTTATTGAATACGCGGTAAGTATGTTTTCGATCAGTCCCTTTAATTGCAGTATTTTTCTTTGCCCATTTCCAATAAGCCTCTTTAGCCCTAAGGTGATTATCTTGGTTTGGTGTTTGCTTATACTTATCAAATACTTCTAATAAATTATTATCTTGCAAGAATTTATTTGTATATTCAGCAAGAAATTTTGAAGCATTTAAGTCATTAATAGAAATAAATTTCAAAACATCTAAATTTCTTACTTTGTATTTTTTGGGACGATTACTTACTTGATCTAACACCCCAGCATAGGTTAGTAATCCAAGTTGATAAGAACTAACTTTATTGTATTCGTTCTCAGCCTTTTCTTGCGGTGGTTTTGAAAAGTAATCCTGCATCAATGCATTAAAAACTGGAGATTTTCTAATATTTTCCTTATCAGAAAAAACAATGTTTTTATCTTCTTTTATAAAATCTAAAATAACTAGAGCCACGCACCATAATAAATCAGGTGTTGTTTTTTGCTCAAAATGAATACCCACCTTAGGTGTTTTCTTTAAATTCTTATTTTGAAAATATTCTTGAAAATTCATATTCACTATTTTATGAAGAAAGACAAATCTTTTTTATAAATCCTCGAAAACTCCTTGAGCTGTGTAATATCAAGCCTTCGCTGACCAGCTTCTATTTTAGATAGATGGGATTGAGTTTTGCCAAGAAGTTTTGCTACCTCAATTTGACCCAAGCCCGCTTCATTGCGAGCTTTCTTGAGTTGCTCAACCGTATATTTGTGGTCTTTAGAAAAAATCGTTTTCGGCATACATTTGTATTATAGTATTCCATTGTGTTATATTCCAACTTGTAATATAATGAAATTGCCCGCCCGAAGCCCCATCGCCCATACCTTTTCAAAAAGAATCCCCCGCCAAACAAAAAAGAATGGAAAAGCGATGGGGCGTGGGCGGAACGCCGAGGCTCTGCGAGGCGTTGGCGGAATTGTTAGAGTTAGCACGGAATC
>JACPIA010000003.1:0-64855 GCA_016188295.1 Candidatus Vogelbacteria bacterium | reverse complement strand
CCACCGCCTCGCTTCACTCGGCGGCAACAGGGCTACTCTTGCGTTAGGATCAAAATTGTGTTAAGAATATCATTAGAAGAAACTCACCGCGGGTTTCTCAAAGTTGTTCATTCGTAAACGAAAGGAGGTGAGAACTATGGATAAAGTGGTTTTGGTCGTGACCCATCGGCGCGGCTTTGAAGCTGATCCGGTAATTGATGAGTTGCGGAGGCGTAGTATTAGTGTGTTTCGGTTCAATACCGATGCCTGCAACGAAGCATCTGTTGCCTCTTTCACTTCCGAAGGAGAAGAGGTAACATTCTCGTGCGATGGAAGGCGGGTCGCAAGCACCAATGTTGCCGTCGGTTGGTGTCAACAGTTGCCGCCGTACCTCGGTCAAGCAGGAGACGAAAGAGCTTGCTTGCAGCGCGAAAACTTGTTGGCGTTGCAACTACCATCTCTGGATGCTCTGAAGATACCTTGGTTCAACAAGCCGTGGCACGTGCTCCATGCCTCAAGCAAGATTGCTCAGTTGGTGGTGGCGCGAGCAATCGGACTCACAATACCGAAAACCCTCGTGTCCAATGATCCTCACGCAATCCGTAATTTTGCGCAAGAGCAAACAACGGTGGCAAAGAATCTTGCGACGCCGTGGGTAGTTTCGTGCGGAGAAACGCATGCGGCATACACGCGGATCGTTGATCTTCTGTGGCTCTTGGACGACGCGGCGCTCTCGTTCGCTCCGATAATCTATCAAGAATATCGAGAACGCAAGAGGGATATTCGCGTCGTAGTAGTCGGAGATGCGACTTTTGCGGCTTCGTGCGTTCCCGGACCGCATCAGCGTGAGGACGTGCGCAAAGAGAGTGGCGCAGGCGAATCGTTTGAGGCTTGCAATGTTGATGCAGAAACAACACACAAGCTCCATTCACTTATGCGCATGCTTCAGCTTGATTACTGCGCGGCTGACTTCATGGAAGACACGGATGGAAATCTGTTTTTCCTTGAAGTGAACACATGCGGTGCGTGGTGGTGGCTTGACCAGTTCTATAATGGCGCCATCTGTCGTGCTCTTGCAGATGCGCTCGTTTCTCGAATGGGCGGCTCGGCGTAAAACCGACCGCCCCTTTCTTTTATTTATAGTATCGACTTATAGTAAAATATATGTATCCTCGTATGATAAAACAAATTGGTCGATATAGTTTTATATCCATTTCGCGACTGCAATCGTTATTCAAAACGCCGAGTGTGCAGTATTTATTTACTGCGCAAAATGCGCCGCATAGAGCGATTGTGGTTTCCAACCGTTCCGGAGATTATCAGCTTCATGCGGTTGATTTTGCGAGTGGTTTTCACCGGCAAATTACCAGGCGAAAAGGAGGGGCTCTTTTTGGCTCAATTTCTTCGGATGGGCAATATATCTATATTCTTGACGACAAAAAGGGCGCTGAGCACGGTCATTTTTTACAAATTCCTTTTGAGGGTGGTAAACAAATTGATATGACGCCGCGTCTCAAGCCGTATTTTTCATACTCCATGAACGCAAGCGATGACGAAAAAACACTCGTGTTTACCGCCGCTCTAGAAAATAAAAATACTATTTTTGTTACGAAAGAAAGCAATAACGGCACACGTCAAACTTATAACGTGCATACCTCTGCCACTTCTCTTTCCGAATCAATTTGCTCTTCCGATGGCACGTATGTGTGCGTGGCTGAAACTGATGTGAAAACGAAACAAAACACAATCCTCGTTATACCGACCAACGGCGGTGAGAGGAAAATATGTTCGTGTTCTTTTAGCTCCGTCACTCCCCTCGCGTTCTCACGAATAGCAGATCAACGTAAAATACTCGCTCTTGCAAGACGCGGCGAGTGGCTCCGGCCTATGCTGTACGACTTTGCGCATAACCGCGTTTCGTTTATACAACACGGTTCCTTCCGCGGCGATGTATGGGTACTTGATTGGAATGAAAATCGTAAAGAAATGATTCTTTGTGATGTTTATCAGGCACAACAAAAGTTGTATATCTACAATTTAGAGAATAAAAGCCTGCGGCGGATCGGTCCTAAAAATGGCAGTTTTAATTTCCACTTTGGTTCAGTTGTACGCCTATCAGATAATTCACTCATTTTTAAATGGAGCGATTTCAATAATTCTCCTCGTTTGATTCGTCTCTATGCGTCGCAATACAACAAATGGAGCGAAATACCAGAATGGTCGGGAAATATCAAATCTCAATATATCGTGAAAAGTCTTTGGACTCGCTCCTCCGATGGGGAAGATGTGCAGATGTGGATTATGCAACCTAAAGGCATAAAACAGCCGCCGTTCGTTATAGATGTACACGGAGGTCCGCATGGGGTTGTTGGTGATGAATTTTCGCCGGAAATGCATGCCTGGATTGAAAGCGGCTTCGGGTATTGCGCGGTGAATTATCGCGGCTCGATCGGGTTTGGCAAGAAATTTGAACGAAAAATATACGGTAATCCGGGACATTGGGAAGTTGAAGATATTGTTTCCGCGCGAAACTGGCTTATCCAAAACCGCTATGCCGATCCAAAACGCATCACGTTGTACGGATGGTCGTGGGGAGGGTATGTTACACTACTTGCGACGGGAACCTATCCGGCATTGTGGAGTTCGAGTGTTGCGGGCGCGGGGATCGCAGACTGTCTTACACAATACGAAAATGAGCCAGCGTATTTTCGGGCGCAGGACGAGGAAAGATTTAGAGGAACGCCGGAGACCGCGCGCTCTCGCTATCTGCGCAGTTCGCCCATAACTTACGTGAATCATATACAATCGCCCTTGCTTATTTTACATGGAGAGAATGATATTCGTTGTCCACCTCGTCAAATGAAACGCTTTATTGATGTGCTCAAAAAGAATAAGAAAAGCTTTGATGTTGAGTGGTTTAGATCCGGTCATATAGGAGGATTCACTAATACTAACCTTCGCGTACGGTTAATAGCTAAGGCAATTCGATTTGCATTAGGTGCGTAAAAGAAATAGCCCATCAAGATAGTTCTCTTGATGAGCTATTGTGGAGCTAGTGCTCCTGATTGTGCTTGACCGGGCTCATGAGCCGCGCGTTCCGATGCGACCACGTCTGGGTGATCGGGTCGTACGACCCAAGCTCCGCCGCGGGCGTCTCGGGAACCGACTCGAAAAGCTGGTCGAGAAGCGAGGGGTGCTTCGCGTCCATAGTTCTCACCTCCTTTCGTTTACGAATGAACAACTTTGAGAAACCCGCGGTGAGTTTCGTTCAGTTTCCGTTCGAAAAAGGTTCGCGCAAAGTGTAGAATTACAGCACCAGTAGAGACATTTTCAGGATTAGGAAAGAGGAGCGGATTTTGCCCTGCGGAGCGCGGCGTACTCGCCGCGCGGAGCAGTCATTTCCGACAAAGTTAGTTTTGGTGCGCATGGTAGGACTCGAACCTACGACCTCGTCATTATCAGTGACGCGCTCTAACCACCTGAGCTACACGCGCATTTAAGCGACTATAACAAAAAAATAGTCCTAAAACAATAGTATGATAGAATAGGCTCGATATGGATTATCGGGATTATTTTAAAGGTAAAAAGGTAACTGTCATGGGCCTCGGGCTTCTTGGGCGGGGTATTGGCGTGATTAAATTTTTAGCTGATTGCGGCGTTGATATTTTAGTGACTGATCTTAAAACTCGCAAGCAATTAGCCCCGGCCCTTAAGCAATTAAGTAAATACAAAAATATAAAATACGTGTTAGGGGAGCATCGGCTGGAAGACTTCCAAAATAAAAACTTAATTATTAGAGCTCCTAATGCACCACTTGATTCGCCCTATTTAGCCGAGGCTAAAAAGAATAATATTGAAATCGAACAAGACGCTTCATTATTTGTTAAATTAGTACCAGCGAGCGTAAAGATTGTCGGCATTACTGGTACACGTGGTAAAAGTACGGTGACGCATTTACTATATAAGATATTGCAATCAGCCCTTCGACGAGGTTCAGGGCAAAAAAACCGAAAGGTTTTTTTGGGTGGCAATGTCAGGGGGGTGGCTACTTTGCCTTTATTAAAAAAAATAAAAGCTGGTGATATTGTGGTTTTGGAGCTCGACTCCTGGCAATTACAAAGTTTTGGTGACAACAAACTCTCTCCTCATTTAGCCATTTTTACCACCTTTATGGTGGATCATCTAAATTATTATGCTGGTGATATGAAGCGGTATTGGGCCGATAAAGTTAATAATTTTAAATATCAAAAAAGGGGAGATACACTAATTCTGGGCAACCAAGTCAAAAAACAAAAATCAAAAGTAAAAATCAAAAGTAAACTCATTATTCCTAAAGCCAAATTACCGACCGGTTGGCAATTAAAAATACCAGGTGTCCACAATGAATACAATGCGATGTTGGCGGTAGTCGCCGCGCGGGAGTTGGGAGTTAAAGATCAAGTGATTAAAAAAGTGTTAGTTGATTTTAAAGGTTTACCGGGGCGGCTAGAGCTGATTAAAGAGGTTAAGGGGGTAAAGTATTACAATGATACCACTGCCACTACCCCCGACGCCGTTATGGCAGCGGTACACACCCTCTCTAAAGGGGAGTCCTTTAAACAGTCTCCAAGGACTCACCTTGGAAAGATAATCTTAATTGGTGGTGGTACCGACAAAGGGCTCGATTTTAAACGATACGCTCAAATTGTGCCTAAATATTTAAAAGGTCTAGTCTTATTTAAAGGCACTGCCACCGATAAAATTTTAGCCGTTTTGCCTAAAAAATTAAAATTCCCAGTTACCGTAGTGGAGAGTATGAAGGAGGCTCTTCGACAGGCCGAGGATTTAGCGACGAGAGGTGATCTGGTTTTACTCTCACCTGGTGCCGCTTCCTTTGGTATCTTTCGTAATGAATTTGATAGAGGTGGCCAATTTAATAATTTAGTAAAGAAAATATAATATGGACGCGCCTGTTATTAAACCACTTTTATTTGAGACTTACTTAGTTATGATAAAAAATGCCGTTGGGACTAAAATGTTCCAAAGCGGTTTTGCGGAAGTTGATGGTGTTAAAACAGAGATTACTAAAAGCGGAGATTTATCATGTGCCTTTTTTGTTTCTTCCTTCCTTAAGATTTTTGATTTAATCGATGGTATTCATGTCACGGTAGATGGAACAACGAGGGCTTTAGAACAAGCTGATTGGCAAAAGACCAAAGAGTTAAAACCAGGTTCGGTTTTAATCTGGGAAAGCCAGATAGACGAAAAGGGCGAAAATCATAAACACATTGGTTTTTATCTCGGTGATGATCAGGCCATTAGTAATGATTCTAAGTCGGGGACACCAGTTATTCATAATGTGATATTTAACAATGCCAAGCCACGCTACATAATCACTATCTATTGGAGTGATAAGTTAAAATAGGTTGATTCCTCCCAAAAATACGCTATCGCGTATAAAATGGAATAATAGTAAAAATTAGAGTTATCTTTACTAGATTTTGAAATGTAGTTTAAGCTCCGCTTCATTGGTTGGATTGATTAGTTCGGCATAACGGACATAAGGCCGGACATCAAAAAATTCGACAGTAAAGTTAATTTCATTGAGACAAGGGTAGGGATGGATAAAAACAGATTTCTGCCACTCTTTAAAACCGAGCTCTTTTAATTTGTATCGTAGGGCGTCACGGGCGCTCTTTTTCTTATCGGGGATGTCATAAATAACTACTCGCCAACGCTTATCCCAAATGGGCGGTCGTTTGATTTTAAGAAAATCAGGGTTAAATTGAAGAGCGGTTTCTTTGCCTTTTTCGGTAATGATCAAACAAATAGAACCATCAGCTTTTTCTTTCCAGTCAATTAATCGGTTGTTATTAAATTCATCAAGAATACGGTACAGATAGCCCCGGTCAATATCCCTCAAGGTTCTAGGTATGGATTTTAAGATTCTCTTTTGGGTTTTGTAGGATCGGGTTAGTCCCAAGGCGGTACCAGCCAGCAAGAGAGTAAGCACCTTCTGTTTTAGAGGGCTATGGATGTTCTTGGGTTTACTTCTCATAATATAAATATGATTATACCAAAAAATACGCGATAGCGTATTTTTGGGAGGAATAATTAGTTGGCTGTCATTTTGTTTTTGTGTCAGTAAAATGCTTTAATTGGGGACGTATGGAGTCTATATATGGAAGTAATCCTTCGACTTTGCTCAAGGCAAGAAAGGTGCACTTTATTGGCATTGGGGGAATTGGCGTCTCGGCCATTGCTCGGATGATGTTGGGCGGAGGTAAACAAGTTAGTGGCTCGGATCGCAGTAAGTCGCTAGTGACGGAGGAATTGGCGCGGGCGGGAGCAATGATTTATGAGGGTCATACCGCCAGTCATATTACTAATGACCTAGATTTGGTGGTCTATACTATAGCGATACCAGCTAACAATCCGGAATTAATGATTGCTAAAAAATATGGCATACCTTGTGTCACTTACCCGGAGATGATTGGTATAATTTCCCGCGACAAATATACCGTGGCTGTCGCCGGCACGCACGGTAAGACCACTACCACCGCGATGCTGGCTCAAGTCTGCGTCGAAGCTGAAAAAGATCCTACAGTGATTGTTGGTAGTCTGATTAAAAATCACAATAATGTTGGTTCTAATTTTATTGCCGGCCACAGTGATTTATTGATCGTGGAGGCTTGCGAGTATCAGCGCTCGTTTTTAAATCTACACCCCAATATGGTGATTATTACCAACATTGAGACTGATCATCTAGATTACTATAAAGATTTAAAAGATATTCAAAAAGCGTTTGGTGAGTTAGTGGCTAAAGTGCCGGAGGATGGTTATGTCATTTGTAATACTAAGGATAAAGTATTAAGACCAGTGCTAAAAAAAGCTAAATGTACAATAATTGATTGGACCGCTAGTCGGATTAGACCAAAACTTAAAGTGCCTGGTGTCCATAATGTGCTTAATGCCAAGGCGGTTATAGCGACGGCTAAAATTTTAGGGATCAGCCAAGTGGTCGCCTTAAATGCTCTAGCGGATTTTGCTGGCACTTGGCGGCGTTTTGAGTATAAAGGTGCAACGGAGAATGGGGCTTTGGTTTACGATGATTACGCTCATCATCCCACCGAGATCCGGGCCACGTTGGCGGGCGCGCGGGAATTTTTGCGCGCCCGCCAAAAAAGTATTACTCCCGGACAGCTCATCGCCGTCTTTCAGCCCCATCTCTATAGTCGAACCAAATTACTTCTCAAAGAGTTTGCTAACAGTTTTACCGATGCTGATATTATTGCGATCACGGACATTTACGCCGCCCGTGAGGCGCTCGATCCTCACATCAGCAGTCGAGATCTAGTTGAATTAATCGTTAAACAAAAAAAGGTAGTCCACTATACTCCCCAATTAACCGATGCTATCACTTTTATTAAAGCGGCAACTAGTCCTGGCGATTTAGTGGTCATTTTAGGAGCTGGGGATATAGGCCAAGTGGCCCAAGCTGTGATATACTAGTCGCCGTATGGAAGATAATACTCGCGCTTTGTGGCGCAATCGCGCTATTACTATTTTAGGGGTCGTTGTCGCTTTGGTGCCCTTTTTGGGTTTGCCTCTGACTATTGATAATTTTATTTTACTTGCCGCCGGTTTATTGATTGTTTTGTTTGGGATAGTGGCTAATCGCCAGTTAGTCCACGCGATTAAGTATCAAGAGGCTCGCAAAGACTGGCATGACCCAGAAAGCAATTAAATCTAAATTTGGCCGAGCGTTGCTGATAGTGGCAGCTTTGATTGGTTTAATTTTAATCTCCAGTTTGATTTGGCCGAGCACTTCTTATGTTTCTGGTGATAGCGACAATCTGACAGTGGCCGTTACTCCATCCAAACCACGACATTTACCAACCCCTGATCCATTACGAGCGGTATATATGACCAGTTGGGTAGCGGGTACCGCTAGTATTCGTGAACCGTTGATCAATTTGATTGATCAAACGGAGATTAATGCTGTGGTGATTGATGTTAAAGATTATACCGGCATCATCTCTTTTACGGCGACCAATACCGCAATGTCTAAATATGGGAGTATGAGTCAGCGTATTCTCGATATAGAGGGTTTAATCAAACGCCTTCATGAAAAAAATATTTACGTGATTGCCCGGATTTCAGTATTTCAAGATAGCCATTTGTCTAAAACGCGGCCAGACTTAGCGGTGATCCGAGCTAGTGATGGTGAAATGTGGAGGGATCACAAGGGCGTTAGTTGGCTCGATCAAGGCTCACATGAGGTTTGGGATTACACGGTAATGGTAGGTAAGATGGCTGAACAAGTTGGTTTTGACGAGCTTAATTTTGATTATATCCGTTTTCCTTCTGACGGTAATATGCAGGACATTGCTTACCGTTTTTATAATTCTAATGAGCAAACTAAACCCGAGGCGTTAGAATCTTTCTTTAAATATTTGGACGAGCAATTATCATTATTGACTATCCCTATTTCGGCCGATTTATTTGGCATGACCACTACCAATAACGATGATTTAGGGATCGGCCAGGTCTGGGAACGGGCCTTACCTCACTTTGATTATTTAGCTCCAATGATTTATCCCTCGCATTATCCGCCGACCTTTAATGGTTTTGCTAATCCGGCGGAGCACCCTTATGCGATGATTAAAATCGCCGCTCAAGGGGCGATCGATAAGACGGTGGCGGCCAGCTCGACGGTGGCTAAAATCCGGCCATGGTTGCAAGATTTTAGTCTTGGTGCCGATTATACTGCTAAAATGATTGAAGCGCAAAAACAAGCTCTCTACGATCTCGGTATTAATTCCTGGATGATGTGGGACCCGTCTAATAAATACACTAATAGTGCTTATCAACTTAATATCGCCACTAGCACCGCACCTTAAAACTGGCTATACTATAAACAAATGACCTCTCTTATTAATTATTTTGCTCAAACGGATTTCCGGGGCAAAAAGACGACTTTTGGTATTAAAGCCGAGGATCGGTCTAAACATGTCTACATTATCGGTAAAACCGGTATGGGTAAATCGACCTTGCTCGAGAATTTGGCGATTCAAGACATTAAAAATGGTGAGGGGATGGCCTTTATTGATCCTCACGGCAAGACCGCTGATTTGCTGCTGGATTATGTGCCACAAGAAAGGATAAAAGATGTCGTTTATTTTGCACCGTTCGACCTTGATTATCCGATTGCTTTTAATGTAATGGAGGATGTGGGCAAAGATCAACGTCACTTGGTGTTGTCTGGCCTCATGAGTGCTTTCAAAAAACTGTTTGGTGAAGAGAGTTTCTCCGATCGAATGCAGTATATTTTACAGAATACCATTTTAGCTCTATTGGAGTATCCGGGATCAACCATGCTCGGTATTAATAAAATGCTTGCCGAGAAGGATTATCGCAATAAAGTGATTGCTAATATTACCGACCCGTCAGTTAAAAGTTATTGGGTTAAAGAGTATGCCGGTTATACCGAGCGATTTGCCGCCGAGGCGGTGCCGGCGATTCAAAACAAAATCGGTCAATTTACTTCCAATCCGCTGGTTCGCAATATTATTGGTCAGCCTAAATCTAATTTTGATATTCGCCAATTAATGGATCAAAAAAAGATTTTGATCATCAACTTATCTAAAGGTTTAATTGGTGAGCAAAATGCCAGTTTGTTGGGTAGTCTCTTAATCACTAAACTTTATTTAGGGGCGATGTCGCGAGCCAATGTTAGCGACAATGAGATTCGCCGGTTGCCACCATTTTATTTATATGTCGATGAGTTCCAGTCTTTTGTTAATGACACTTTTGCTGATATTTTATCCGAAGCCCGCAAATATAAATTGTCGTTAACGATCGCTCATCAATATGTTGAGCAAATGCCCGAAACGGTGCGCAGTGCGGTATTTGGCAACGTTGGTACTACGATTGCCTTTCGGGTTGGGCCACTAGATGCGGAATTGTTAGAAAAGATCTTTGCCCCGGTATTTACCGCCGAGGATCTGGTCAATTTAGGTTTTGCTCAAATTTATTTGACTTTAATGATCGATGGAGTCGGATCTCGGCCATTCTCGGCCGTGACTTTGCCGCCAATTGTGCCGGCCGAGAATAACTTTAAAGCCGAGATTGTGGAGTGGTCGCGCCAGACTTACTCTCAGCCTCGAATCAAAGTAGAAGAGGTGATCGGGCAATTTCATGATGAGAAGGGTAATAGTGAACCTAAGTTAGAACCCGTACCAAAGCCTCGGGCAACATCTATACCTAAACCCAAGCCACCAACACCACCTCCAGCACCGGTGGTTCAAGTAGCCACACCGGCGCCCGCACCAATTACCCCTAAACCTCAATTAGAACGAGCTGTACCAGAAGCTAAGGTTTCATTAAATACCTTAGTTGCTGTTGCGCCAAAATCCAAAGATACTGGTAAACATAAAGATGCTCTTCGAGCGGCGCTTAATGATGTGTTGACTGAGACTAAGCCAGCACCGACATCGGCTCCTACATCAAGTCAACCAATGACTCAAACAACCAAAGAGATACCCGAGGACCAGCTCCGCTCGATGTTAAAAGTAGATGGTAAATAATATGTCTCAGCGTGTTTTTGTTTTTACTACTGCTTATTGGCCACTAATTGGCGGTGCGGAAGTGGCTTTAACAGAAATTATCAAACGTCTACCGGAGTATCAATTTGAGATTATCACCGCACGATTTAAGCGATTATTACCAGCTAAAGAAAGTATAGGTAATGTTACTATTCACCGCTTGGGTTGGGGGACTAAACTAGATAAATTTGTTTTGGTATTAACAGGTGCTACTTACGCTAAGTGGTTAGCTAAAAAAAATAAGCCAGCTTTGGTATGGTCGATGATGGCTAGTTACGGTGGTCTGGCTGCCACTTCGTTTAAAAAAGCTAACCTCAACACTCCTTACCTGCTCTCTTTACAAGAAGGCGATGATCTCAAGGCTTTAGAGACTAAAATGAAAATGCTCGGTGCTTGGTGGTGGTTTAAAAAAATATTTACGAAAGCTGATCATGTTCAATGTATTTCGCACTATTTGGCTGATTGGGCGAAGCGTATGGGTGCTACTTGTCCAGTTACAGTAGTGCCTAATGGTATTGATTTAAAAACTTTTTATTGCGATCAAGAGCGGTTAGATACTAGGACCGAAAAAATTATTTTCACTGCCTCGCGCTTGGTTCACAAAAATGCGGTAGATATTATTATCCAAGCTTTAGCTAAATTACCCAGTAATTTTAAATTACGTATTGCTGGTGGTGGTCCCGAGGAGGTTAATTTAAAACAATTAACTAAAAAATTAAAAGTAGAAGATAAGGTGATATTTTTAGGCAATGTGCCTAATCATCAATTATTTAGTGAGTTAAACCAAGCCAGTGTCTTTGTTCGCCCGTCACGTTCTGAAGGTTTAGGCGTTTCTTTTCTAGAGGCGATGGCTGCTGGGGTGCCAGTGATTGCTACGCCAGTGGGGGGGATACTAGACTTTCTTAAAGACAATCAAACTGGTTTTTTAGTGCCTGTTGATGATGCTAATAAACTAGCTGAAAAAGTTAGCTACATTACAGACCCCGATAACCAACAACAAGTCTGGGAGGTGATCAACATGGCCCGCGCTCTAATTAAAAACAATTACAACTGGGACCACCTCGCTCCTCAAATATCCCAGATCTTCGATCACTTAATTCGCTAGTATTTCTACTATACAGACTAATAATGTAAATAGTTTATAAAAATAAAAGGTTTTTGGTTGGTTATTAAATTAGTGGTTACACTACTGGTGGTGACGATAAAATTAACATCAGTAATTTTCAATAAGCTACTATTTAATGGTAAGGCTGGGTTTGATCCACGTTTGATCGTTAAGTTATGGTCTACCTCCTCCAGGGTGATTAGGCCCAGGCTCGGGTTATCTATAACTAAACTATTACCAGTACTATAAATATTAGTGGCACCACTTAAGACCCAAGTGATTTTAGCCTTAATGAAAGCACTGTCTTGAGCGGTGATAATGGCTAATTGTTGATGATTATCGCTCGAAATTATCTCGTAAGTGGCGACTAAAGCGCCACCAATTAATAAGCCAAATAAGGCAATATAAATAATCACTTCGATTAAAGTAAAACCTTGTTTAGTCATGGAGAGGTAATTAGTTGTAAGGGTTCGAGGCTGGCAGTGTAAGTACCGATTTTAGTTAAAACAGTTTGGTTTTGTTGCCAAATCTCAACCAATCTAGCTTTATCTTTGGCTAAATAAAGATAATTTCCATTAAGATCTAGGAGTTTACTGGCTGGCGGATTAGTTATATTGGTTGTGGCAACAAAAATATTTTGTCCGCTGACTTTAAGGCCAATGACACTAGTACCGAGATTGGCGCTTGCTTTAATACTAGTGGTGGCGATGGGGTTGCTAATATCAATTAAGTATAAATCAGGTAAAGTGGCACAATTGGTTAAATTCTCTCGACCGACATAGGCAGTATAACCAGCAATGAAAATCGTCTTAGTATCAGGCTCATTGGACACGCAAGCTGAGCTGTCTGGTAAATTTAGACTAGGTAAAGTTTGGATTGTAGTGGGGTCAGTGACATCTAAGATTTGTAATTCCTGGCTGTCTTGAGTGGTAGCCATATAAGCTAAGCGATAAGTTGTCGCATTGATTGTCTGATCTCTAACTGCTAAATCATAAACAGAGGTGTTTAAATTTCTACCAACACTAATCTCAAATGGATTAGTGTTATCAGTAACGTCAAAGATGTGGAATTCTGGACCAGCGGTAAAACGGGTAGTTAAGTAAATAAAGTGGTCATAATAAGTTAAACGCCAACCTTCAGGGGCGGTGCCGGTGGGGTCGACACCATATAACGATCGACTGGCTATTAAAACCGGATTTTGTGGGTCAGTCACCTCTATAATTTGGAATTGATTAGTCGATGAGGCTATGGCGGCATAAGCATAAGTTTTTTGAGTGTCTGGATTATAAACTACATCCAAATCATTAATTAAATCGCCCACCTGAAAGTAATTTGCGAAAGTTTGCTCACCACTTGCGGTAATGATTTTAAAATAAGGACTTTGATCAGTGGCTAAATAAGTAGTTTCGTTTAAAATGTCAATCGCTAAGGGGCGAGAGCTAAAAGTAGTACTCGAGGCTAAGATGGGATTAGACCAATCAGCCCTAGGCTCGTTGAATAAACAATCACCACCCAAGGCTTTAGCCTCGCTAGGATTAGTCAATAGACTAAATAAAGTTACAGTGCTGGTAGGATAAGGAGTGACTTGCCAGCTTATTTTTACTGCGACCTCTTTGATACAGGGGGAGAGATCACTAATTTCACTCGAGCTGGCCGAGAGGAAATCAGTTTGCGTTAAGTGGTGCCAAGCTTCTAACTTAGCTTCAGCTTCGGTGATGGCAGTGGTGTGCCTTTGGGCGGCAATGGTCCAGTAGTTAGTCCCAAACAAAGCAAAAACGACACCACTAAGCGCGAGACTCATAATCGCGAAGGCGAGCGTTATCTCTAAAGTACTAAAACCGCAATTATTACCAATTGATGGCTCCTTCATGATTTACAGAAATAGTGCTAGTGTTATTACTAACAGGATCGATTAAAATAATTTCTCCGGCCGTATTTACATCACCACTTAATTGATTAAATATCACCTGGCTTAAAGAGGTAGAGGCTAAGTCCCAGTTATAACCAGACTCAATAATTTGATTTTTGGTTGGGTCACTAGTACTGTAATCTGTCCCCGTAAATAAAACATAATTTTGCGGTTCATCTGGTGGATAAATTACTAAGCCATGAGAAGATTGGCCAATATTATTAATAGCTTGGGAACGAGCGGTTTGTAATAGGGTGATTATGGTTTGTTGTTCGGTCTTTAGTGACTGCTTTTGGTAACGCTGATAGTCAATAGTTAAAGCAAAACCGGCGACGAAGACAATTAAACCAAGTGCCAAAACAATTTCAATCAAAGTAAAACCCTTCGACAAGCTCAGGGCAGGTCCAGTTTTAGCCATGTAAATTTTGGGTCAAACTATAAATTGGAGTAATAATCGAAATGGCGATAAAGCCGATTAATAAGCCCATAAAAATCATTAAGGCCGGCTCAATCATCGTTGATAAATCTTTGGTAATATCATCCAGCTCTTGCTCGTAAAGCTCGGATAAATACATTAAAGTGTCGGCTAAGTTGCCACTGACCTCACCAACCGAGACTAATTGTTTAAAAATGTCGGGCAAGACCTTGGTTCCTTCTTTATTTAAAGCAAAATCCAGGCACTCGCCCCGATTAGCGATCTCTGCCCAAGTTTGCCAAGTGTTTTTAAAGATTAGATTTTCACTAGTTTCGGCGGTGATCGCTAAGGCGCCATTTAAAGTCATATTGCTTTGGAGTAATAAGCTCAAGGTCCGACTGGCATTGGCTAAATTGTAATTTTTAATCATGGTCCCCAGTACCGGTAATTTTAATAATAATTTTTCATACCAGCGTCTGATTGGTCGATTCTTTTTAATGGTGGTTGCTAAAATAATCAAACTAGAGCTTAAACCGATTAAAGAAGCTAGTCCCCAGTGATGCAAAAAACTACTAATCGCAATCACTATTTTAGTGCTTAATGGTAAGTCGACACGGAGGCTGGTAAAAATCGGCATAATTTTAGGAAAAAGGTAAATCATCAAAAAAGCGGTGATGCCTAAAGTGGCCAAAGTAATAATTATTGGGTAAATTAAAGCGCTGATTATTTTACGGCGGAGAATTTGCTTCTTTTTTAATTCGGCGGCGAGGTAATTGAGGTTTTGGCTTAAGATACCACTCTCCTCGCCGATTTTGACAATATTAACCGCAAACTGGCCAAAAATAGTGGGGAAGCGGGCTAAACTTTTAGACAAATAATAACCACTGGCAATATCATCAATTAAAGTATCCAGCACTTTATTTGAGCGCGAACGGACATTGGTTTGTCGATGCAAAAGTTGGAGGCTATCTAAAAGTGGCAAACCGGCGCTCATTAAAAACGATAATCGTTTGGCAAAAAACGATTGTTCTTTAATCGACCACTTGGTGTGATGTTGAAATAATCTATTCATGAATCACCCGTAAGACTTCCTCAATGGTAGTTTGGCCGGAGCGTGCTTTAATAAAACCGTCATCGATCATAGTGGTCATTCCTTCGGTGATTGCAATTTGTTTTAATCGGCTAGCCGAGGCTTTGTTTAAAATCGCTTCGCGTAAATTAGGAGTAGCGACTAAGACCTCGTTAATTACTAGTCGACCAGTGTAACCACTGTGGTGGCAATACTCACAACCCTTACCTCGGTAAAAAATCTCGCCACTTAATATCGGTTGAGCTAAACAAATAGCGGCCAAACTTTGAGCTAGAGCTGGGGTGACTATTATCTTCTCTTTACATTTACTACAAATCCGGCGGACTAAGCGTTGGCCGATGGCGACACTAACAGTGGAGGCGACTAAAAAAGATTCAATCTTCATATCCAACAAGCGCGGTAGGGTAGTGGCGGCATCGTTGGTGTGTAAGGTCGAAAGTAATAAGTGGCCGGTTAAAGCGGTGTTGACGGCCATGCTGGCGGTCTCGACATCGCGAATTTCGCCGACCATAATAATATTAGGATCCTGGCGTAAAATGGTCCGGAGGCCGGTGACAAAAGTGAGGCCGGCGCGTGGGTTAACTTGAATTTGTTTAATGCCACAAATGGCATACTCAATTGGATCCTCGACGGTAATAATCGAAACGCTTTTAGAATTAAGCATTTTAATTAAAGTGTATAGAGTAGTGGTTTTGCCAGAACCAGTGGGCCCGGTGACTAAAATCATCCCACTTGATTTTTTAATTGCCTGGCCAATTTTTACTTGATCACTCTCACTAAACCCCAACATCCCTAAACTAAAATCCTCAGCCTTGTCGGAGAGTAGGCGCAAAACCACATTCTCACCATGGTACGTTGGGGCAATCGAGACGCGGATGTCGACAAAGTGTTGGTTAGGGAAAAGGTGGCGGAAGCGGCCATCCTGTGGCATCTGGTGCTCATCAGTCCGGAGACCGGCGACCACTTTAATCCGGGAGACTACTTCAGACTTAATTTCTTTAGGGATGTGACATAAATCCTCCAGCACGCCATCAATACGCAGACGCGCTTCCAGTCCTGACTCTGATGGGTCGAGATGTAAATCAGAGGCACCCACTTCCGCCGCTTGGCTGATCAAACAATTAACTAAATTAATAATAGAGACAGATCCGCCTCGCGCTAATTCTTGTGTAATTGCCTCGGCGGCCATAGGGCAGTCTATTTCAAACTATAGATTGGGTGGCCTTGGCTGTCGTAACTTTCCAACATTAACTCGAAAGTATATTTTTGGCCCAGATTATAGCGATCGGGATGATCGAGGTAAATAATCAAATCATCATCAGTTAATTGGGTGTAATCAGTGAGGGATTCATTAGTTTGGGAAATGATAATGTTACCACTCTTAATAGATTTTTTAACCACATAACCCTCCACTCTAATAGTGCCAGGCTCCACTTTGTTTTGATTAAGATCACTGATAGTCGGTGTTTGGCTGGACGGGATTTCATATTGCCAAGCAATTAAGCCGACCACAATAATTACCACTATTAATCCAATCAACCCAAACCTGTTCATCTTAAAATTATAGTACTAATTTAAATAAACACCAAATTAGTTAGGTCGCTAGATAAATTGAATCCTATAAAATCACAACTTGTACCAAGTAGACGTGATCACTGGAAGATGGTACAATTAGATTTATTTTTAAAAATTTATTTAACACCAAAACTCATTTTTAATGAAGCTTCATTGGTTGGATTAACTAACTCACCAAAGGTGACATATGGTCTAATATCAAAAAATTCAATAATAAAATTGATTTCATCGCAACAAGAGTAGGGGTAAATGAAAACGGATTTTTGGAATTCTTTAAAACCTAATTCTTTTAATTTTGACCTTAAAGCATCACGAGTAGCCTGTTTTGGTTGAGGAATATCGTACATCACTACTCGCCATTTCCTATCCCATCGTCCTGATTGCGGAAGAGTCATATTATCAAAATCAAATTTTTGCGCTAGTTTTTTGCCAGCTTGAGATAAGGTGATGCTAATACTACCATCATTATACTCTCGCCAATCAACTAGTCGCTCATGGTGAAATTCACGAATTAAGCGATAAAGCTTTCTTTTTTCGATTTTTTGCCATTTTCGATGTGTGGTTTTTAAAAGATAGATTTGTTTTTTAGCGGTACGAGTTAAGGATAAGGCAATGCCGGCGTGAAGTAAAAGTATTATTTTTTGCTTCATGGGGCTATAAACCCTTTTAATGTTATTGGTTTTATGTTTCATTTTAGATCAATTGTACCAAGTAAACGTGATCACTGGAAGATGGTACAATTGAAAGGGATGAAGAAGGGGCAATAAGAGATAAAATAAATGATTATTGATTTAAAATGGAGGTGTGGATTAGTTGGTTTGCAAATAATTAAGAAATGGTATGTTGGAGACAGGAACGGTCACAAAGGAGGGGAGTCATGTCAACTCCAATTGATCGTAGGACACCAGAAGGGTTGAGACAATTCTTAGAGGTACAGAAGCGGGAAGCGCTCGGGCCGGAGAATCGCTGGTTTGCAGGTATTGCTCTCCAGCATCCGCCAAGCGATAACGAGGCTGTGATGCATTTTATTCGAAATGGTGGCGCAACTGATTTTGCTAACCGTTTTGAAAACAACCAAGAATTCTCAATCTAAGACCCGGCGATGCGGGTACACATCGCCGGGTTAATTTTGTGTTAAATTTTAAGCTAGCCTTACTGCTCTAGATGTGTTAAATTGCCGGTGTGTTGCAGTAATACGGAGGGGTGGCTTCGGCCCAAGGCCGATCAGCCTAGGGCTGAGAGTGGACAATTTATGTATTATGTCTACGTTTTAAGAAGCTTGAGAAATAATAAATTATACAAAGGTTTTACTGCTGATTTAAAGCGACGAGTTAAAGAACACTCGTTAGGTAATAGTAAATTTACCAGTAATAATGGCCCGTGGAAATTGGTTTATTATCAAGCTTTTGTATCAGAAAAAGATGCACGTAGAGAGGAATTGTTTCTCAAGACTGGCAAAGGAAAAGAAAGGTTGAAGTTTTTGTTGATAGAGAGTATAAAGTAGTGACAATCAATGGAGGGGTGGCTGAGTGGTCGAAAGCGCCTCACTGCTAACGAGGTAGGGATGTAAAAGTCTCTCGAGGGTTCGAATCCCTCCCCTTCCGCAATTCAGGATTTCGCAAGTGGAAAGATGATGCCGAGCGGCGCGAAACGCGCCGCTCGGCTAGAATTTGAAAGGGCTTTTCGGGCGAAAAGGAAAAGGATTTATCGATCAAAATATGGTTCGAGCCGTTTTGTTTTAGAAATGTTGTCATTTCCGACTTATCCCCAGAGGAAAGCAGTTTCTCTGCTTGATTTAAGGATTTAATCCACGCACGAGCCGGTTCGAGCCAAGACACAATTCCATCTTCAATTTCCCTGATTTCTTCCGCACACTCTATTTTGAGTGAGAGCATTTTTTGTTTTTGCGTGGCATACTCTTCCGAAGTAATTATCTCGTCGAGATACGCAGAAAGTAATTTATTCAATTTTGTGCCGATGTCGGATAACTCACTCTTCAGATTTTGAACGATTACGAAACTACTCGCTTTTGCTTTCTGCTCGTCTTTGTCCAGCTCACGCAAAACTTTTTCGGTGTCTTGGCTCGATAAAGAAACTTTTTGAAGAAAACTTTTTACTTGTTCCGTTAGTAATTCTTCGCGGACATATTTTTGCGAACAAGCGATTTTCTTTTTCGTGCAACGATAATAGTTATGACCTTTTTGTGTCTCGGCAGTAATAGCGCAACTACATTCTCCGCAAGCGAGTAATCCGCGAAATGGAAAAGTTTTCTCTGCTTTTCTCGTTTTAATATGTCCGCGATCCTTCATAACTTCCTGACATTTATCAAAAAGTTTCTTCGTGATAACTGGCTCGTGCGTTCCTTGATGCGTCTCGCCCTTGAATTCAAACAGTCCGTAGTAAAATCGATTCTGCAAAAATCGCTGGACACAGGAAACTGAAAGGACATTTCCTTTGTAGCTTCGCAATCCTAAATCTTTGAGAATTTTTGCAATCTGTTTTAGCGTATATTTTCCAGTCGCATACAATTCAAAACCCTTTCGTATGAACGGAGCTTTTTCGTGGTCAACATCAATATCTCGCGTTTTATGATTGTTGGTGTAGCCAAGCGGGGCAAAGCCGGGCCAAATGCTTTTTCTTAATTTTGCTCTATGTCCGCGTTTGATATTTTCACTTAGATTATCTACATAGTATTTGCTTTGCCCAAATGCAATGTTCAGCATAAATTTTCCTTGCGGTGTATTTTCAAACCAATGAGTCGGAAATTTTAAGTCCTTAATTTTTCCTGTGTCCAGCATATAGATAATCTGTCCTCCGTCTATGGAATTTCGGGCGAGACGATCTGGATTCCAAGAGAGAATTCCGTCTGCTTTTCCACTCTCCAGAAATGACAACATTTCAGCGAATTTAATTCGCCCAGGTTCTTTGGCAGTTTGGGCTTCGCAAAGCGAAGCAACAATTTCAAGTTTTTCTTTGGCGGCAAATTCTTTTAATTCAGAAAGCTGGGATTCAATAGACATGATTTGTCGTTCCTCGCTCTCGGTAGATTTTCTCGCATAGATTATGTATTTCATGTTTTTGTTTGATTAAAATTGATAAAAATTTTCTTTTGCCCTTCATTGATAAATCCTTTTCCTTTTCGCCCGAAAAGCCCTTTCAAATTCTAGCCGAGCGGCGCGTTTCGCGCCGCTCGGCATCATCTTTCCACTTGCGAAATCCTGAATTGCGGTGTATTCTTAAAATAGCTCGAACGGAATTCTGTTCTCGCCCGCCTGCGGCGGGCTCGGGTCGGGAGGGAAAAAAATCCGTGCGGCTTTGCCGCAAAAATTCCAAGCTGCCAAAGAACCTGAAAACAAATCGGCTCGGACCATATTTTGGAAGGGCAAAAGAAATTTTTTCATAAAGTCATAAAAATTATTAACTAATAAATTTATAAATATGAATCAAAAAGGTTTTGCAAATATAATCATAGCGCTCATTGTGTTAGTCGTTGTTGTTTTGGGGATAGCCGGATATTTTATGTTGAAGTCCAATCAACAGCTGTCGCCTACGCCAGGCATTAAGACAACTGGTGGCGCGGGAGGGAAAGATGGTAGTCTGCAATTTGCCAATGGTTCGATTACTCTACTTTCCCCGAACGGCGGGGAAACATACACGACTGGAAATCAAATAACAATCAAATGGCAAACCAAAAATGTTGCCTCTACCGCTGGTATTTGGATTCATTTGGACACAGCTGACGGAAAACATTTGAACAACGGAGATTTAGTTAGCAGTTGGACTGATGCTCCAAATAATGGCGTAAAAACAGTTACCATTCCAGTAGATATTCCAGCAGGACGATACAAATTAGCGGTCACTGTTGGTCAAGAACTTGAAGATGTTTCTGATAATTACTTTACAATCACATCTGCTACACCCACTTTTACTCAGGAACAAGCTCGGACTCTTGTATTGCGGAATTGGGGCGGTTGTACGCCTGACACTTGTGGATCAGTTACCGTCAGTGTCCAAAACAACAATGGTCAATACGCTGTAACTGCAATATACGAAGGAATGCGAGACGATTCTGTTAGTGCACAGAAAAAAGTTGCATCTGCGTAT
This sequence comes from Candidatus Vogelbacteria bacterium, assembly GCA_016188295.1. Lineage (GTDB taxonomy): Bacteria > Patescibacteriota > Minisyncoccia > Phycocordibacterales > XYD1-FULL-46-19 > JACPIA01. Next base: position 44,092 of record JACPIA010000003.1, on the reverse strand, counting down.
TACAACAATAATGTTTGGACACTAGGAAATGCGACAGTTACTCAACGATGCCAACTTAATCGAGGTCACCAGGATTTTTCTTCAGTTCCCTGTCTCTAAAATTTTTAAATTGCCGCCAAAGAAAAACTTGAAATTGTTAATTTTTGCGGCAAAGCCGCACGGATTTTTTGCCCTCCCGACCCGAGCCCGCCGCAGGCGGGCGAGAACAGAATTCCGTTCGAGCTATTTTAAGAATACACCGCAGATTGCTCTCTAGGGCTACATAGGGTATAATGGCTGGCAGGAGAAAAAGTAGTCTTAATAATCGTTAATTTAAATAAACATGCCAAAAGGTAATTCGGCTTTTATGAAGCCAATGCAGATTAGTGATGAGTTAGCTGAAGTGATAGGCAAGGGCCCAATGCCCCGCTCCGAGGTGGTCAAAAAGTTATGGGTGTACATCAAAGGCAATAATCTTCAAGACCCTAGTAATAAGCGCAATATCAATGCTGACGCTAAACTCAAAGCAGTTTTTGGGGGAAAAGGGACTGTTTCCATGTTTGAGATGACTAAACTTGTTTCCAAGCATTTATCCTAATTAAATTTAATTAGCCGCGAGCGATTGCTAATTTGATTACTCGAGAAGCGCCGCCCCGCGACAACGCAAGGGCGGCGCTTTGCATGGTCGCTCCAGTGGTGGTGGTGTCGTCGATCAACAACACCACTTTATTTTTGATCGTCGGGTTCACCTCACCAAACGCGTCTTTTAAATTTTTTAATCTTTCAGTGCGACTAGTGGTTTTGACTTGACTTCCTGTTTCTTTAATTCTTTTTAGACTATCCGGCAACAATTCCGTTAAATCACGAGTGTGTTCGTGAAGACCGGCGGCAATGCTTAAGGCTTGATTAAAGCCCCGTTGGCGTAAACGTCTAGTGCCGAGTGGTATTGGCACAATAATCAATTTTTGTTCACCAGTCATCAATACTATCTCGGCCAAATCTTCGTACCATTTTTCGGCGGCCAGTTGACCTAAACGCCACCCAATCCGCTGTTTGCCATTATATTTTAAACGCCACAATAATTTTTTAGTCAGCGGCTGATGATAATCAAATAAGGCCCAGGTGTCATCCTCGGCGGGCCCCGCCACCGGTAAGTGTCCAGCACAATCAGCGCACAGTATTTCATCAGCACGATCACAACCCAAGCAGTAGTCGGGAAAAAGTAAGTCATTAATCCATTCCTTAATGTGATATAATAAACCCATTAACTTTATTGTAACTTATCTATGGATTGGTCGCGGGTATTAGGTTGGATTAAAAAACCAAAACTGTGGCAAACACCAGGGAGTGTTATTGGTGTGGACATTGGTTTTTCCTCCGTCAAAGTGGTGCAAATCAAAACCGAACAGGGCCGTTTAATTTTGGAGACTTATGGTGAGATTGCTACCGGTCCTTATGGTGACTTGGCAGTGGGGCAGGCGATCAATCTCAACACCGAGCAGATTGTCACTTTGCTGGATGACTTATTCCGTGAGGCTAATGTGACTTCTCGCACCGGAGCGATTGCGATTCCACTTCGCTCTAGTTTGTTGGTGACGATGGAGGTGCCCGAGGTCAGTAACAAAGAATTGCCTCAAGTAGTATCGCTTGAGGCTCGCAAATATGTGCCGGTACCGATTAGTGAAGTGGCGCTTGATTGGTGGGTGATTCCTAAAAAAATCGATGAGGAAATTACGATCCCAACCCGCGAGCGTGAGAATACCCTTAAAACCAAAATGGTGGAAGTGTTGGTGGCCGCTATTCATAATGACACTTTAAAACAATACCAAGCGATTGCTCAAGCCGCTAAATTAGATACGCGCTTTTTTGAGATTGAGACGTTTGGCGCTATCCGCTCCAGTTTAGGGACCGAACTGTCGGCGACGGCCATTTTAGATCTTGGGGCCGGTACCGCTAAAATGACGATTGTTGACTACGGCATTGTCCGAGTTTCGCACACGATTAATAAAGGCGCCCAAGATATTACTACCGCGGTGTCACGCTCGCTCGGAGTCTCGTTTGCTAAAGCCGAGGAGATTAAACGCAAAGTTGGTTTAATGGAGCAGGTGGGTGAGGAGCATATTGCGCCAACGGTCAATCCGATGATCGAATTTATTTTTTCCGAAGTGAATCAAGTGATTTTAGATTATCAGCGTAAATACAGTCGAGCAGTCAATAAAATTATTTTGATCGGTGGTGGCTCATTGTTGGCCGGTTTGCCTGAGGTGGCTAAAGGCTTAGTCGAGACGCCAATTGTTTTAGGTGAGCCGTTTGATCGTGTGGAAGCACCACCATTTTTAACTGATGTGTTGGCCGAAGCGGGGCCGTCATTCGCGATTGCCCTCGGTGTGGCCTTGCGGGTGCTTAATAATCACTAGCACGCGGTTTAATTTCGCGTTACAATGTAAGTGATAGTAGTTCGTTTTTATGGAGCCATCTATTCAAACATCATTCATTCCTAAACAACCATTGCGGCAAGCGCCCATCCAAGCGCCAGAGCGTTTTGGTTTTTTATCTTCCTTGGCGGTAATTATTTTAATCATTGTCGCCTTGTTTACAGCCATACTTTACGCTTATCACTGGTATTTGGATGGGCAGATTAATCGTGCTTGCCAAGTTACGGCCGAGGGCGTACCGGTGGGTTGTGGTTTAAAAGCGACTTTAGATCGCAAAGAAGAGGAGCTTAATAAAAGTACGTTGCAAGAGTATCAACGATTAGATGTTAAATTTAAAACGGCGCGCACGCTTGTGGATAACCACATTACGATGTTGCCGTTATTAGATTTTTTTAATCAATCCACCCTTTCAACTATTCGTTATAAAAAATTAACTCAGACTGATGAAGGTCTGGCTTTAGAGGGGGTAGCGGCGCGTTATGAGGATATTGCCATCCAGGCGGCCAACTTCCGCACCGACAAACGGGTACGCTCCTTTACCTTTTCTGATTTCGTTTTAGATAATCAGAATAATGTCAATTTTAAATTAGCTCTTTCCCTTGATCCGCGATTATTATCTTATCGCGCTTTCTTAACTAATCATGCGGTCACAATACCGGCGATTATCGCCAGTTCTACGGCCAGCTCCACGATATCAATATGACCAGAATCATTGCCCCTATTATTATCCTGTTCTTAATCATTGCTCTGTTTTGGGGCGGGATCAGTCCGTTGATTTATAATACGGCCGATGCTAGTCGGCCGGGGATCTTGGCTCAACGAGCCGAGCGTGACTCTTTAAACCAAGCCCTTGAGCGAGCCGATGCTTTAACCGCTTTGGAAGAAAAGCTGAACGAACGCTTTGGCGCACTAACACCTCAAGATTTAGCCAAACTTGATAGTTTTTTGCCGGATAGTCTGGATCCCATTGAGGTAGTGGTAGATGTGGCGACGATTGCCAAACAAAACGGTTTAAGTGTCAAAAATATTAAAGTGGAGACGCCGGTAATCACGCGCACTACTAACACTGCCGTCTCAACTAGTACCATTGTGATCGGTAGTTTAGGGACAGAGAGTTTCTCGGCCACCGTCTCTGGTAACTACACTCAATTTCAAAGATTTATCAGTGATTTAGCTAAAAGTCTACGCGTGATTGATTTAACTGCTCTCAGTTTTACTTCAGTTGATGATAAAGACACTTATCAATACACTATCAACTTTAAAACCTATTGGTTAAAAAATTAGTATGTCTAAGACTTTAATTAACACGATTATTATCCTTCTGTTTGCTAGTGCTTTAGTGCTTGGCTATTGGTATTTAGGTGACGAGGAACAGGCTGGTATTGGCTTGACTACCAGCACAGCCACTGCTGATGGAACATTGGTCGTTACCGATAACAGTGAGTCAGATGCCGACTTGGAGACTGATAAACAATTTGTGGAGCTGTTAGCGGCCCTGCAATCAGCCAATTTAGGGATCAATATTTTTGATGACCCGGTGTTTGCTAATGGTTTCTCTGATTTCCATCAACCATTACCGGCCGTGCCAGCTGGTCGAACTAATCCCTTTGCTCCTTTACCGGGTCAGGTCATCAGCTCTGGTATTAGGCCCTAAGTAGTTGTCTTTATGAGTACTGATGATTTAACAGTCCCAACTAAAGAGCTGGGCGACAAACATATCGCCGCGGCGGTCTTGCGCTATGTCCCAGAGGATGCCGCTTCGTACTATCAATTAGTGCCGATGGCGGTTAAAGATGGTGTTTTGGAGGTGGGAATGGTTGATCCCGACAATATGGAGGCGCGCGATGCGCTCCAATTTATCGCTTCCAAGAGTGATATGCCGTTTAAGATTTTTAAAATCACGACCGAGCAGTTTACTAAAGTCTTTGAGGGTTATAAGAGTATTTCCGGCGCGGTCGATGAGGCCCTTGAAGAATATAAAACTACTTCCGGCGACAGTGGTACGGGTAGCGAGACGGTGATTGGCTCGCCGGCCGCTAAACGTAAGGCCGAGGATGCCAGCTTAGTGGAGGAAGCGCCGGTAACCAAAATTGTCGGTGTTATTCTCCAGCACGCGATTAGCGGTAATGCCTCAGACATTCATATTGAGCCGATGGCGGGTAAGGTGCGCGTCCGTTTCCGCGTCGATGGCGTCTTGTATACCAGTTTATTGTTGCCCGTAACCGTTCATAATGCCGTGGTTTCTCGAGTCAAAATTTTGACGAATATGAAGTTAGATGAAAAACGTAAACCGCAAGATGGTCGTTTTTCGGCTAAAGTCGAAGGCAAGCAGATCGACTTCCGGGTTTCCACCTTGCCAACCTTTTTTGGCGAGAAGGTGGTGATCCGTATTCTTGATCCTGATCATAAATTTGTGACACTAGAGACTTTAGGCCTAAACGAGCGGGTAGTTAACTCGATTCGCAATGCGCTCAAGCGGCCGTATGGGATGATCTTACTCACTGGCCCGACTGGCTCGGGTAAAACCACTACCCTTTACTCAATGTTAAATGAGATTGATAAAGAAAAATTCAACACTGTCAGTCTAGAGGACCCAATTGAGTACGATATTACTGGGGTTAATCAATCTCAAGTCCAGCCGGAAATTAATTACACTTTTGCTAATGGTCTCCGTTCGATCTTGCGCCAAGATCCGGACATTATTATGGTTGGCGAGATCCGTGATCGGGAGACGGCTAAACTTGCCATTCAGGCGGCTTTAACTGGTCACTTGGTGTTGTCCACTCTGCACACTAATACCGCCGCAGGCGCGATTCCGCGTTTAATTGATATGGGAGTCGAGCCGTATTTGATCCCGCCAACTCTCAATTTAGTGATCAGTCAGCGCTTAGTGCCAATACTCTGCGACTCCAAACAAAAAGAGCCACTCGCTGACTCACTTAAAATGATGCTCGATAAAGAGTTGGCGGATTTGTCGCCCGAGCATCGCTCTAAATTAGCTATTCCGGCTGAAGTGTACAAATCGGTGTCCAGTTCTTCTTGTCCCTCCGGTACCCGCGGTCGGACGGCGGCGGCCGAGTTTTTTGAAATGGATAAGGATTTAGAAAAGATTGTTCTAAAAAACGGCGGTCAAACCGATATTTACAAATTACTGCGCTCCAAGGGTTTTCTGTCGATCCGGGAGGATGCGATGCAAAAGGCGTTTGCGGGGCAGATTGCCTTTGAGGAGGTTAATAAGCTATAATTAAAATAACTCTATGTCTGGAAATGGTCTTAAAGTGCTAGTCGTTGACGATGACAAGTTTTTGCTCGACATGTACTCGATTAAATTTAGCGAGCATGATTTTACGGTGGAGACCGTCAGTGGTGCCGAGGAGGCTTTAACTCGCATTGAGAGCGGTTTTGTGCCAATGGTCTGTTTGGTCGATATTGTCATGCCGGGGATGGATGGTTTGGAATTAGTTAAAAAATTAAAAGCGCGGGCTGATCTAGCTAACACCGCCATTATTATCCTTTCCAACTTGGGCCAAAAAGATGATGTCGACAAAGGTTTGGCGGTCGGTGCTGATGGTTACATCATCAAGGCTACTGCGACACCATCAGAGGTGGTTGCTAAAACAATAGATATTGCCAAACAAAAAGGAATTAGTTTTTAATATTTTTAACTTATGACTGATTACAAAAAAGAGTTGGATGAATTGATTTTGGTGGTGGCGCGCGAAGGGGCCTCCGATCTTCACTTAACGGCCGGACGCCATCCCACCATCCGGGTTTCGGGCGACTTGATTCCGGTGGTTAAAAAGCCAATCCTTACTCCCGAGGACACCATGGGTTTTGCCATGACGGTGTTAAATGAAAAAAATAAAAAACTCTTTTTAGATAATCATGACATCGACTTTTCTTACAGCCCCGACGGGGCGGTCCGTTTTCGCGGTAATGCGTTTTATCAAAAAGGGACAGTCGGCTTGGCTTTTCGCCTGATTCCGCGGACGATCCGGACTTTAGCCGAGCTAAATTTACCGCCGTCCTTGCTTGATTTTTGTAAACGGGAACAAGGTTTCTTTTTAGTAGTGGGTCCAGTTGGTCATGGTAAATCAACCACCTTGGCTTCAATGGTGGATCACATCAATCACGAGCGAAGTGAGCACATCATTACCGTCGAGGATCCGGTTGAATATTTGTTCACCAGCGACAAATCAATTATTGATCAGCGCGAAGTTCGTTTTGATACCGCCGATTTCCATACCGCTTTAAAGGCGATGTTTCGTCAAGACGTTAATGTGGCCATGATCGGCGAGATGCGCGAGCCGGAAACCATTAGTACTGCCGTCACGGCCGCCGAGACCGGTCACTTAATTCTTTCTACTCTCCACACTAACAGCGCCTCGCAAACCATTGATCGGATTATTGATTCTTTTCCCGGCAATGAGCAACGCCAAATTCGAGTCCAACTGGCTGACAGCTTATTAGGCATCTTTTCCCAACGCTTGCTCCCTCGAGTATCGGGTGGTTTAATTCCAGCTTATGAATTGTTAATCAATAATAATGCCATCGCTAACTTAATCCGGGAGGGTCGGACGCCGGAGATTGATGTGGTCATTGAGACTGGTGCCGAGCAGGGAATGGTCGATCTTAATCACTCGTTAGCTGACTTGGCCCGCCGTGGCGAGATTACGGCCGATAACGCTTACCGCTTTTCTCTCAATCCTAAAAGTTTAGAACGGCTATTGTAATTTATGTTGTTTATTTACAAAGCTACCGGCAAAGAGGGTATTGAGCAAAGTGGCTCAATCGAAGCACCCTCGATTGATGTAGCTATTGCCTCGCTCCAACGTCGGGGTCTTATTTTACTCTCAATTGTGCCGGAGGTGGTTAAGAGTAAATCATTTTTAAGTCGCTTTCATTTATTTAATACTGTTAAGTCGCGCGATATTGTGATTTTGTCGCGGCAGATCGCGACTTTATTTGAAGCCAAGGTATCGGTCACCGCTACTTTTAAATTACTGGCTGGTGAGGCATCTAGTCCTATTTTACGCGCCAAACTCACCGCCATTTTAGATGATGTCCAAGCGGGTCAGCCGATCTCCACTGCTTTTGCTCATCATCCGGACCTTTTTTCTAACTTTTACGTCAGTATGGTTAAGTCCGGCGAAGAGACCGGCAAACTATCCGAGACTTTTACTTATTTGGCCGATTATTTAGAGCGCTCTTATGCGTTGGTCAGCCGCGCTAAAAATGCCTTGATCTACCCGATTTTTATCATTTTTTCTTTTGTCGTGGTACTCATTATTATGTTGATGTTTGTGATCCCGCAATTGTCCCAGATTTTAATCGAGACGGGGCAGGAATTGCCGATCTATACTCGGATAGTGATCGGTTTAAGCGACTTTTTTGTGGCCTACGGCGTAATTTTGTTGATTTTGGTAATTACGGTGGCGATTGTTGTTTTGCGTTATATCCAGACAGAGAAAGGTCGTCGTTCTTTAGACTCGGCTAAATTGGCGATTCCGTACGTGGGTAATTTGTACCAAAAGCTCTATCTCTCGCGGATTGCCGATAACTTAAATACGATGTTGACGAGCGGTATCTCGATGGTCCGGGCCTTGGAGATTACCGCCGAGGTGGTCAACAATGTCATCTTCCGCGATATTTTGCTGTCGGCCTCGGCCGCCATTAAAACCGGCTCGGCGGTATCCGAGATTATGAGCAAATACTCGGATATTCCGCCCATTATGATTCAAATGATGAAGGTGGGTGAGGAGACCGGTAAATTGGGATTTGTCTTGGAGACGCTCTCGCGCTTTTATCGTCGGGAGGTTAATGATGCCGTAGACACTTTGGTGGGCTTGATTGAGCCGGCTTTGATCGTCTTTTTGGGTATTGGAGTGGGTGTTCTCCTTACTTCCGTCTTGGTGCCTATCTATAACATCGCTTCAGGGTTCTAGGGTACCTAGTCCCGTGGCGTCTGCGCTTTACGGGATATCCACAGGGGCTTGACCCGTGATGTACTCATTTTACGGGTGTGCTGTATAATAGAACTAACGTCGAAAACGAGATTATAATTAATTTAAATTTATGTCTAAAAAAGGTTCATCGAAAGGTTTTACGTTAATCGAATTGTTGGTGGTTATTGCCATCATTGGTATCTTGTCCGGTGTGGTCTTGACCTCACTCAACACCGCTCGTAACAAAGCTAAAGATGCGGCGATTAAGGCCCAATTGGCTAGTATGCGTGCCCAAGCAGAGATTTACTTTGATACTAACTCTGACTATGGTGATAGTGCAGATTCCTGTGCTGGTGGTATGTTTGGTGCTACAGCTGCCGAAGGTGGCTTGGCTGGTCTGATCACGGCTGTTAAAAGTGCAAATGGGAATATTGATCTAACTTGTACGACTGATGCAAATACTTCTGCAACAGCTTGGGCAGTATCATCTCCTTTAGTTGCAACTACTAACACTTATTGGTGTGTTGATAGTACAGGTGCATCTAAAAATACTGAAGCTGCAGGCGCTGGAGTTTGTAATTAGGTAGCCTTCGGCAAGGCGTAGCCTTCGGCAAGGCGAGGCCTTGACATTAACCCTCCTCCAACCAAGGAGGTTTTTTGTTTCCCCTCATTGTCAAGGCGAGGCCTTGACATGGTATAATAAATTAAAGTTATGGCTCGTAAATTGGAATTCAGTCCCGATGAGTATTATCACTTATACACTCGTGGTACTAATCGTCGTGAGATTTTCTTGGACGATAATGATCATCTACGATTTATCCTCTTACTTTACACTACCAATGCCAAAAAAGTTATCCATTTAAGTGATCATTGGCGACAAGAGCAGACTGATTTAAAAAAAGTTTTTAATTTAGACCGAGGTAGTACCCTAGTTGATATCGGTGCTTATTGTTTAATGCCTAATCATTTTCATTTGCTAGTAAAAGAAAAATCGGAACAGGGTATTAGTATTTTTGTGCAAAAGTTGATGACTGGATATTCCATGTATTTTAATAAAAAATATCAACAAACTGGTTCCATCGACAATGTCAAGGCGAGGCCTTGACATTTAAGGTGGTAATAATGACTAACGTGGTAAAATTAAGTGATATATGTGGCTGTGGTATCTACTAATTTTTATTTTTGGCACGATTATTGGCAGTTTTTTAAATGTCTTAATTATCCGCTACAACACCGGCAAATCTCTTGCCGGTCGCTCGGGCTGTCTTGCTTGTGGCCGGCAATTAACCGCTTTAGATTTAGTACCCATTTTAAGTTACCTAAGTTTAAAAGGTCGTTGTCGCGAGTGTCAGAGTCATATCTCACTTCAATATCCAATTGTTGAAGTATTGACCGGGCTGTTGTTTGTCTTGACCGTCTGGCGCTTTTTCCCTAATTTTAATTTAATCGCTTTTTACTGGTTGATAATGGCTCTGGTAGTTATCATCGGCGCCTACGACTGGCGGCATCAAATTATTCCCACTGGTCCAATGTACATCCTAATTGCCCTCAGTTTAATTTGGGCAGTGGCAAATGGCGGGGCTTACTTATTGGCCGGCCTAGGGAGTTTTGCTTTTTTCGCGTTCCTGTGGGCTGTCTCGGGCGGACGCTGGATGGGTTTTGGTGATGCCAAGCTCGGCTTGGCGCTTGGTTGGCTCTTGGGTCCGGTGGCGACATTATCCGCTTTGGCGCTTGCTTTTTGGAGTGGGGCTTTAGTGGGTATCGGTTTGATGGTAGCTTCTCGACTCAAGCGATTGTGGTGGGGGAGTAAATTGATTACAATAAAGAGTGAGTTGCCCTTTGCGCCATTTATGATTCTTGGTTTGTTGATGGTTCTGTTCTTTTCCTGGCATGTTATCCCTTTTTAAATTTAAACAAAATCGTGGCTTCTCCTTGGTGGAGATGTTGGTAGTGATTGTCATTTTTTTAATTATCACTGGCATTATCGTTGCCAACTATCCGCAATTTAAGGACCAGTCGGCGCTGGAACTGATGGCTCAAGAGATGGCGGTTAATATCCGTACCGCCCAAGTGCTTGGTACTGGTACTAGAGTGGGTTCAAGCGGGCCTGCCGCCGCTAGGTCTTACGGGGTTCACTTTAATAGTGATAATACAAATAAATTTATCAGTTTTATTGGTAGTAATAAGGAGGATGGTACTTTTGATGAAGGAGATAAAATAGTAGAGGAGTATACTCTACAAGGAGCTGATATCACTAATTTTTATGATCAAAGTGGTGATGATTTGACTGGAGTTTTTGATATTACTTATCGCCGACCCAATCCCGAGGCTAGGATTTTACATAATAATTCTAATATCACCGGTGACTCATTAACGATCAAAATTAAAAGCAAACGTGGAGGAGATCGTTGTAAGCAAATTAGGATTTCCATTAATGGTCAAATCGCTGTTATCCCCGGATTTCAATGTCAACAATAAAATCTAAAACTAAGGGGCCTGTCCTGAGCCCATCGAAAGGTTTCACCTTAATCGAGATTATGGTCTCGGTCTCTATTTTTATCATCGTTGCTTTTATTGCTTCCACGGTATTCATTACTGTCAATGAGGCTAATAAAAAAGCCCAAGCTATCCGTTTGATTGTCGACAATCTTAATTTTACCCTTGATGGTATGACGTATCGCCTGGCTGAAGGAGTGGATTATTACGCCAACGACAATGAATCAAAAATTGAGTTTAAGTATTTACCACCCGGTGGTGTAGCGAGAGAAATTATTTATGAATTGGCTGACCGTGGTAACGGGGAAAAATCTATTTTCTTAACTGATGAATCAGATCCCTCATTGACTCGCGCTGATTTACTCTCACCGGAAATTAGTATTGAACAGGCTAAGTTTCGGGTGATAACAGCTACTAGTCGGTCTTATGTGGTAATTTCAATTCAAGGCAAAGCCAAAATAGGTCGCTCGGAGACAAAATTAAATTTACAAACTGCCGTGACTCAACGCAATTTTTAAGAGTTTATGAAATTCTCACTCCCAAACAATCGTGGCTTCACTTTACTAGAGACTTTTGTGGCGGTTACTATTTTAGTGATTGCGGTAATTGGTCCGCTATCATTAATGGTACGGGGTATTACTGATGGTAATTATGCTAAGAACGAGATTACTGCATTTTATCTAGCTCAAGAGGGCCTCGAGTTAGTAATGAATCGTCGTGATGCTAATCAGTTTGGGATTGGTGATATGGATTATCCGAATAACTATCCATGGCTGGCTGGATTAACTAATTGTGTTGCTGATCATGGTTGTTATATTGATGTAGAAAATCCAGAGACGGTAGAAAGTTGCAATACTCCAGCTAATGGTGAGTTATGTAAACCATTTGAATTTATTGGTGGGGTTGAAAATGAGGCTCATTTTGTAAGGCAGATCGGGATCATACCAGGTAGCAATACTATTACTGGTAGTATTGACGGTAATCCTATTCCCGACAATCAAACAACTCAATATAATCAAGCCGAGGTGATAGTAACGGTAAAATGGATGAATAAAGCGGCTCCGCGGACATTGGTGTTAAAAGATGTGATTTATGCTCGACCAATTCAAGAAGTACTCTAAAATTATGAAGATTAATTTAAAATTAAATTATGGTTTCGTACTCTTGTATGCCGTATTGGTTTCTAGTATTGTGATCACAGTAGGCTTACTGTTAGCTAATATTTTACTTAAACAATTAGTGATCGCCGCTACGGCTCGTGATGCTAAAATCGCTTACTATGCCGCCGATGCCGGACGGGACTGCGCCTTGTTTTGGGTCAATGAGTTGGGCGCCAGTCTATTTAATGGCGGTATTACCGCTTTAACTTGTCATAATGGTGCAGTGATTGTAGAGGAGCTATTCAATAATATTGAACGTCGAGGGTCTTTTTCTTATCAGGTGGATTTGTTAGGAGAAAATAATATTCCTCCTCGTTGCGCCGAAGTCACAGTTTTTCATGGCGTACCAGCAACTAGTCCAGATGGGGACATTTTATCTGATGATCCCAGGGTTGTCGCTACCATCCGAGCGTTCGGTTATAGTGCTGATTGTAACTCACCCTCGCCACGGTTAGTCCAGCGTTTTATTGAGACTCGTGTGGTACAGTAGGAATTATGAATAAACAAGAGGCGATTGTACGAGTAATCAAGCTCCGAGAGCTCATTAATTATCATCGTCGGCTTTACCATGTATTAGACCAACCCGAGATCTCGGATCAAGCTTATGACTCTTTAGAAGAGGAGCTTAGACAATTAGAAGAGCAGTATCCCGATTTAATTACTCCCGACTCGCCAACCCAGCGGGTCTCGGGGGCCCCCTTGGCCGCTTTTGCTAAAATCCGCCACCAAGTACCCCAGTGGTCTTTTGCCGATGCTTTTGATGAGGCGGATATTAGGGCGTTTGATAAGCGGGTCAAAAAGTGGGCTGGTCGCGAACGGCTCGAGTATGTCTGCGAACTTAAAATTGATGGCTTTAAGATCGTTTTAACTTATGTAGAGGGTTTACTTAAAACGGCGGCTACTCGTGGCGATGGTATGGTGGGCGAAGATGTGACTCAAAATATCCGGACCATCGCCTCGATTCCCTTAAAATTGGAACAAAAGGTCAATATCATTGTGGAAGGTGAGATTTGGATGGGCCAAAAAGAGTTTAAGCGAATTAATGACGAGCAAGCTAAAAATAATTTGCCACTATATGCTAATCCGCGCAATATTGCCGCCGGCACTATCCGCCAACTTGATGCTAAAATTGTAGCTGCCCGCCAATTAGACTCGTTTATTTATGATGTGGCTCAGGCTGATTTTGGTTTGCCGGATAATCAGTTGGCAGAATTAAAGTTACTCCAAGATTTGGGTTTTAAAGTTAACAAACATTTTATTTTGGCGCCAGATATTGAAGCAGTCATTAAGTATTGGCAAAAATGGCAAAACCAAAAAAATAAAGAGAATTATTGGCTCGACGGGGTGGTGGTAAAAGTTAATGATATCAGACTGCAACAACAAATGGGCTATACCGGTAAGTCGCCGCGCTTTGCTATTGCGTTTAAATTTCCAGCCGAACAGGTTACAACTGTGGTGGAGGCGATCTCTTTGCAAGTGGGTCGACAAGGGACGATCACACCGGTCGCCGAACTTAGACCAGTACTAGTGGCCAGTACTACTGTTACCCGAGCGACCCTTCATAATGAGGATGAGATTAAGCGGCTCGATGTCCGAGTGGGTGATACGGTGATTATTCAAAAATCAGGCGACATTATTCCTGATGTGGTTAAGGTGCTGACGGAATTGCGTCCCCATAATACTAAGCCGTATATTTTTCCTGATCACTTACCGGGGATTGGAGCAATCAAACGCTTATCCGGTGAGGCTGCCCATCGAGCGGTAAATAACAATACTTTTGCTCAAGTATCGCGCCGCTTTCATTATTTTGTTAGCAAACACGCTTTTGATATCCCGGGGCTAGGGCCCAAACAAATTGATATCTTGTTGGAAAATAATTTAATTTCCTCCTATGCTGATATTTTTAAATTGACAGACAATAATCTTTTGGCCTTACCCCGTTTTGCTGAGGTGTCAGTCAAAAAGTTAATTAGATCAATTAATTCGCGTCGTCAGATCACTTTAGCGCGTTTTGTTACGGCGCTTTCTATTCCTCAAGTAGGCGAGGAGACGGCTGAAGATTTAGCTCAACATTTTGGTTGTTTGGATAAATTAATGCGGGCTGGTCATGAGGAGCTCGCTCAAATAAATGGCGTAGGTGAGATAGTGGCCGGGAAGGTGGTCGAATTTTTTGCCGATAAAGCTAATCAAAAAATGGTGGCTGATTTACTCGAGCAAGTAAAGATCGAAAGAGTAGAAAAAAAACAAGCTGGTAAATTGACTGGCCAGAGTTTTGTCTTGACTGGCACTTTAAGCACCATGAGTCGCGATGAGACCAAGCAAAAAATCAAAAGCTTGGGTGGTGAGGTAGTGGCTAGTGTTTCCAAAAATACTAGTTACGTGGTGGCTGGCACCGATCCCGGTTCTAAATATGACAAAGCAGAGCAATTGGGGGTATCTATTTTAGATGAAAAGGCATTTCTCAAACTACTCGGAGAATGATACGATAACCCTATGATCAGTAATGAGGAAGTCCAAAAATTAGCCCGATTAGCCCGGCTCTCCCTTAAGTCTGAGGAGGAGGCGAGTTTGGTGCAGGATTTAAACTCGATTTTAAATTATGTTGGGGAACTTGCTCAAGTTGACGTGCCGGCACTCTCGACGGAATTGCCCGCCGCTAATGTGATGCGAGTGGATACTAATCCTCATGATGCTGGTGAGTACACTAATGAACTACTTGCCGCGGCGCCTAAATCTCATGATGGCTTTGTGGAGGTCAAAGCTATTTTAGGTGACAGTACCAGTTAATATGGATACCACTAATTTGACCATTAGCGGGGTAGCTAAAAAATTAGCAAGTGGTGAGTTAACGGCCGTGGCTTTAACCGAGCACTATTTAGCCAAAGCGAAGGGTGATAATTTAAATGCTTATTTAGAAGTATTTACCGATGCTTTAGTTCAAGCTAAATTAATTGATGAGCGTCGAGCCAAGGGTGAAAAGTTGTCCCCTTTAGCCGGCGTACCGCTTGCGATTAAAAATAATATCTTAATTAAAGGCAAAATTGCTTCATGTGCTTCTAAAATTCTAGCTAATTACACCGCTAGTTATGATGCGGCGGTGATTAGTAAATTAAAAGAGGCGGGGGCTATTTTACTCGGCCGGACTAATATGGACGAATTTGCGATGGGTGGCTCGACGGAAAACTCCGCTTTTGGGGCGGTTAAAAATCCTAAGGATTTAACTCGAGTGGCCGGTGGTTCCTCGGGTGGATCAGTGGCTGTAGTAGCAGCTGACTTGGCTTTGGGCGCTTTGGGCTCGGACACTGGTGGTTCGATTCGTCAGCCGGCGGCTTTTTGTGGAGTAGTCGGACTTAAGCCCACTTATGGTCTAGTCTCTCGTTCAGGACTTGTAGCTATGGCCTCATCGCTTGATCAAATTGGTCCCATTACTAAAACAGTGGCTGATGCTAAATTATTGTTTGAGGTAATTAAAGGAGTAGATCTGCTTGATTCCACCACTCGCGCTGATGAGTTGCGGCCAGTCTCGACTCGTAAAAAAATTGGCGTACCACGCTCGTTTGTGAGTGAGGGTTTAGATCCAGAAATGGCGGCGACTTTTGCCGAAGCGGAAAAGATATTTAAAAACTTAGGTTATGAAGTGGTGGATGTTGAGTTGCCGTCCATTAAATATGCACTGGCTTGTTATTACATTATTATGCCGGCCGAGGCCTCCACTAATTTAGCCCGCTTTGATGGTGTGCGTTATGGTCATCATGCGGAAGGGAAAAATTTACTGGAGGAGTATGAGGTGTCGCGGGCCGAGGGTTTTGGCCCAGAGGTGCGTCGGCGAATAATGCTTGGTACTTATGTACTCTCGGCTGGTTATTACGATGCTTATTATGCTAAAGCCGGGGCAGTGCGTGAGATGATTAAAGCCGATTACGCTAAAGTGTTTAAAGAGGTGGATGCCATTTTAACGCCCACTACCCCAGGGCCGGCCTTTAAAATCGGCGAGAAGGCGAGTGATCCCTTGACCATGTATCTGGAAGATATTTTTACGGTGCCGATTAATTTAGCTGGCGTACCCGCCATCTCGATACCGGCGGGCAAAACTAAAGCGGGCTTACCCCTCGGTATCCAATTAACTGGTGCGCCAATGGGTGAGAATACTTTATTTGAGATTGCGGGTGAATTTGAAGCTAAAACATCATAATGCAATCGACTGTTTACATTAACTTTGAATATTTTTTTAACTTAATTTACCAATTACTGTTTAATGGTGGTTGGCGTAATTTAGGGATGCCGGTATTGGTGTGGTTGCCGGTAATTAAAGTAATCGGAATAACTATTGGTCTGATCTGGCTCGCGCTTATTGTTTACATTTCGCTACGATTAATTGAGTTGAATAAGAAAAAGATTATTGAAAATATTACTCAACCAGTGGTGGCCTCTAAAGATTATACCGAGCAGTTTGAGCGAGTAATGAAATTTATTGACTCGGACAATCCCTCGGATTGGAAGCTGGCGATTATTGAAGCCGATACTATTTTAGATGCACTCGTGGCGAGGATGAATTACCCGGGCGAGAATTTAGGCGAGCGCTTAAAGGCGATTGAGGCAAGTGACTTCCTTACCCTTAACCAAGCCTGGGAAGCGCATAAAGTACGGAATCAAATTGCCCACGAGCCTAATCATCAATTAAACAAGCGCGAAGCGCGCGCTACCATTGAGCTCTATAAACAAGTGTTCCAAGAATTTGATTACATTTAATTTTTACTCTTTATAAGTAGAATAAGTTAGATTATTCCAAATTACACGCTATAGCGTATTTTTTGGAATAATTGACTAAAATTGGTAATAGGTGTATAGTAAAGGGTAGAGTAGACCCTTGAAAATAAGGGTAAAAAGCAACTGTCTGGGGCTCTGTTATGTGACAGGGTGAGGGACAGAAGCACAACCAGGAGACTGGTCATGGAAAAATTGTTTGGTTTGTTTGGCGCGGTGTTGAGCGAGTCGCTGGTGGTCATTGGCAAAACGCTCGCAAAGCTTGGGATGGATGAAAACATTCTCTACTGGACTAACACTGACGAAGGTCGCAAGGTTCTGGCCGAGGTAACGGAAGTGTTTGTGGTCAAATACCGCGAGGCCAATGGTTTTCTCAAGCTCATTTCGGGCAAAGAGGAAATTACTCTCGACCCGACTGACGGTACCGAAACCTTGGCCAAAGCCAAAGATCTGTTTGTTTGGATCGATGATTGCTTTACCAGTTGGGGTTTGGGTCTACCAGCGACGGCCACTCCTGCCACGAAGGTCCAAGTGCATGAGTTAGTCAAGAACGGTCGGTTTAACCAATTCTTTAACAGTGTTGGTGGTAACTTGGATCAGCTCTGTTTGACCCAGCACCAAATCAAGCAGTTTGTACAGAAATATGGGGGGTGGTTACGTACCAGTGAATATGCTACCCTCTTCCTCTTTAAACAGGGAGAAGAATTCTTCATCGCCTACGTGGACCTGGACGACGACGGCGGGCTGCGGGTGGACGTTTACCGTTTTTCGAACGACAGTGTCTGGTACGCGGTCTACCGGCCTCGCGTTGTCCTCCCACAACTGGCTGCTTAATCTCTCTTACTCTCAATTTGTTCTTCCTCAACCCTTAGTCTCTCTCATCCTTATACTTATGGATTTGAGAGACTTTTTTGTATACTACTATTACGCCTTTTCAATCAATGATCCTAAACCCCGTCATATTTACAAAGCCAGCGTTGAGGCAACTTGGTAATGTGTGTGCACATTACCACAAACCATTGACTTAATTTGCTTTAAGTGTATACTGGTAGTAGATAAACGCTATGGCTTAGGGTCGCGCCTAGTGGCGGGATGAGTGGCTGTAGCTCATAGAAAGGACCTTGGAAATGGAAGACTGGAAAGCGCTAACCAAACTGGCGGCAGTGTGTCAAGAATTGGTCGTCCTCTTCCGCAACACCATGACTGATCTTGGTGTCAGTCCGGCCATTGTAGAGTGGTTGACGACAGGTAAGGGTAGAGAAGTGGTCAGGGTCGCATTTTTGGCTGTCGGTCAGGCCTATCAAGATAGATACCTACGACGATTGCCCGGTGGTGAGAACTTGATTATCGCCGAAACAGATGGCAGTCGAACACTAGCCGAAGCACGTGACGTGTTTGCTTTCATCGATTCAGTCTTCTCAGAACTCAATACTGGTGCCTGTCGTGACACTAGTCCGCCAATAGCAGTCGCAGTACGGGAAATGCGTCCAAATGTCACTTATAGACAAATAATCGAGAGTCTGTCTGGTGGTACATTAGATGATTTTGTCCTTCCGGAGGATAAGATTATTCAGTTTTGTCTGGATCATCGCGATTGGCTTAGTAGGGATTATTACACGGTCTTCTTTTTTAGAACTGGCAATCAGTTCTCCGCTGCCTGTGTATCTTTGCGTGATGACGGCCAGTCAATATTAGGTTTTGATGGCCTTAGTCCTTTTTCTATTGATGTTACCTTGAATACCGAAGGTTGTTGTTGTCATCGTGTTGTCCTCCCTAATCATGTCGCAAATCAGAAGCGACTGGTTGGAGCGTCCAAGCGGTAAATCGTTTAAGAGTTCTCAATCCTTCATCTCCTGGATCCTTGTTGATCCAGGGGATTTTATTTTTTGACAAACAGTTTTTTCTGTCTATAATAGTAGTGCTATGAAAAATACTATCAAAATTAAGCCATTAGGCGATAAAGTGCTGGTGGCGCCCTCAAAAGAGGATTCTAAAACCAAAAGTGGTTTGTATATCCCCGAGACGGCAAGTAAAGAGCGACCGGAACAGGGTTTGGTGATCGCTGTCGGCGAGGGCAAGGTGGCTGATGATGGCCGGCTCGTCCCAATTAAAGTCAAAAAAGGCCAGACAGTTTTATTCTCTAAGTATGGTCCTGACGAGGTCAAGGTGGGCGATCAGGAGTATTTGATCATCAGCGAGTCGAATATTTTAGCGATTATCGAGTAATTATTACCGAGTAAAATTATGGCAAAACAAATTATTTTTAATGAGGCGGCCCGATTGGGTTTAAAACGTGGTATTGACGCGGTAGCTAGTGTCGTGCGAGTGACTATCGGTCCGAAGGGGCGCAATGTGGTCCTCGACAAAAGCTTTGGTACGCCGATGATCACCAATGACGGCGTCTCCATTGCTAAAGAAATTACCTTAACTAATCGCCTCGAAAACATGGGCGCCGAGATTATTAAAGAGGTGGCTAGTAAAACAGATGAGGTGGCCGGTGACGGTACCACCACCGCGGTGGTTTTAACTCAAGCGTTAATTGAGGAGGGTTTTAAAAAGACCACTTTGGGCGTAAATGCCATGGGGGTAAAACTGGGCATTGAGGCCGCGGCGGCCGAGGTGGTTAAAGCGCTACAAGCGATGGCTAAGCCGATTAAAAATAAACAAGAGATTACCCAAGTGGCGACGATCTCCGCCGAGTCAGCCGAGTTTGGCGAGATTATTGCCGCGGCCATTGATCAGGTGGGTAAGGATGGTGTGGTGACAGTGGAGGAGTCGCAAACTTTTGCCGTCGAGTCGGAGTTTGTGGAGGGGATGCAATTTGATAAAGGTTATGCCTCGCCCTACTTAATTACCGACAATGAGCGGATGGAGGCCGAGTATGGTGATGCGCACATTTTAATTACCGACAAAAAGATTTCATCCATCAAAGAGATTTTGCCGTTGTTGGAAAAGATGGCGGGGGCCGGTAAAAAAGAATTGGTGATTATTGCCGAGGATGTGGATGGTGAGGCTTTGGCCACTTTGATTGTTAATAAACTGCGCGGTGCTTTTAGTGCTCTAGCGATTAAAGCACCGGGTTTTGGTGATCGGCGTAAGGAGATGCTGGAGGACATTGCTATTTTAACTG
This sequence comes from Candidatus Vogelbacteria bacterium, assembly GCA_016188295.1. GTDB lineage: Bacteria > Patescibacteriota > Minisyncoccia > Phycocordibacterales > XYD1-FULL-46-19 > JACPIA01. Next base: position 24,183 of record JACPIA010000003.1, on the reverse strand, counting down.
GCGGTCAAGTGGTGACCGAAAGTTTAGGATTAAAGTTGGAGAATGTGGAGGTGGGAATGCTCGGCCGGGCCCGTAAAATAATTGCCACTAAAGACTCAACTACGATTGTGGGTGGTAAAGGGAAGAAAGGAGAGATAGATAAGCGGATTGCCCAATTACGCGGACAGATTGAAAATACCGAATCAAGTTACGATAAAGAAAAGTTAGTGGAGCGTTTGAGCAAGCTCTCTGGCGGTGTGGCGGTAATTAAAGTCGGTGCTTCGACCGAGTCGGAGATGAAGTATAAAAAATTAAAAATTGAGGATGCAGTCAAAGCGACTAAAGCGGCGGTGGCGGAGGGGATTGTGCCCGGTGGTGGTACGGCGTTAGTAAGAGCGGGTGCTAAAGTGGCCAGTAAAAAAATTGTCCCACCATCTAATGATGTGACCGCCGAGTTTGAGGTTGGTGTCCAGATTTTATTGAAAGCTCTCGATGCCCCCTTGCGTCAAATTGCGATTAACGCTGGTAAAGATGATGGTGCGGTAATTGTGGATAAAGTTAAAATCGGTAAGGGCAATGAGGGTTATGATGCCAATGCTGATGAGATTGTGGCTGATATGTATGTTGCCGGGATTATTGATCCGGTTAAAGTAACACGCACCGGTCTTGAGCGAGCGGCCAGCGCGGCGGCTATTCTCCTCACGACTGAGGTGGCGATTGTGGATGAACCTAAAAAAGAGGAACATAAACATGGGGTACCCGAGATGGATTACTAGTGGGCAGGTGGTATAATTAATCTTACTATGTCTACACTCTATATTGTATTAGGAATAATTGTCTTTTTATTAATTATCATTGTTTTTGTTTATAATCGATTTGTGGCTTTAACAATACGGGTTAAAGAAGCTTGGGCTGATATCGACGTGCAACTTAAGCGCCGTTACGATCTGATCCCTAACTTGGTGGAGACGGTTAAGAGTTATGCCACCCACGAGCGCGAGACTTTTGATCGCGTGACCACTGCTCGGGCCAAAGCGCTCTCGGCTGGCAGTGTGGTCGAGCATGGTGAGGCCGAGAACATGCTAACTGGCGCGCTTAAAAGTCTGTTTGCGGTGGCCGAGGCCTACCCAGATTTGAAAGCAAATCAAAACTTTTTAGAGCTCCAGCGCGAGCTCGCTGATACCGAGAATAAGATCCAAGCGGCGCGTCGCTTTTACAATGGCAATGTCCGGGACTTAAATGTGCTGGTGGGCTCTTTCCCCTCCAATCTTATTGCCGGGATATTTGGTTTTAAAGTCAGCGACTTTTTTGAGCTCGAGGAGGCGGTGGCTAAAAATCCGGTACCAGTCTCGTTTTAATTTTGTAATCTATGGCGACGCTTTATACTCATCAGGCGAGTAACAACGCCAAGACTTGGGCGTTGTTTGGTGTTTTCGTGGTGGTAGTGATCGGTGTGGGCTGGCTCTTGAGTGTTTATTTTGATTCACCTAATGTGCTTTACGTGGCGGTGATTTTCTCGCTCGTCATGAATGTAGCCGGCTATTGGTGGTCCGACAAGTTGGTCTTAAAAATGGCGCGGGCCAAACCGGCGATGCGAAGTGGATTTTTTGATCTTTATACTGTAACCGAGAATTTATCTATCGCCGCTGGACTTCCGATGCCTAAACTGTATGTGATTGAGGATATGGCCCTCAATGCTTTTGCCACTGGGCGTGACAGAAAGCACTCGGCCGTAGCCGTAACTACTGGCTTATTAGCGTGTTTAGAGCGCAATGAACTTGAGGGCGTTATTGCTCATGAGCTTGCCCATATCGGTAATCGTGATATGTTGCTCTCTACCGCGGCAGTGGTGTTGGTGGGTTTTGTCTCTATTGCCAGTGATATGATTTTACGCAGTGGTTTGCATGGTCGAAGTAATCGCGATAGTCGCGCCGGCGGCCTCCTGATGCTTGGGGTATTTATCGCCGGGCTTTTGGCACCGCTTGTCGCTTCACTGCTCCATTTAGCGATCTCACGCCGGCGAGAGTACTTAGCCGATGCCACTGGTGCGCTCCTTACACGTTACCCCGAGGGATTGGCGAGTGCCTTAGAGAAAATCAGTGTCAGCGTTGTGCCACTCAAAACGGCTAATAGTGCCACGGCACACTTATACATCGCTAACCCTTTCGGCGGGGCGACCAAGCGTTTTACCGGGCTCCTCGCCACCCATCCACCTGTCGCTGAGCGCATCCGTCTCCTCCGCGAGATGAGTTTGTAATAACTTGAAAAAAACCAAATATTAAGGCACTATGCGATAGACTGGAGGGTTCGCATAGCGGTCTAGTGCGCACGCTTGGAAAGCGTGTATGCCGAAAGGCATCGAGGGTTCAAATCCCTCACCCTCCGCCAAAATTGAAACTTTAGTGAAGTCGACTAGAAGCACTGTCAAGGCCTCGCCTTGACAGTGGGTATTTAAAAAAATAATGGCTAAAAAATCTGGGCTATATCGCTGTCAGTGGTGCGGAAGCAACCCACTAATGGTCGCCTATCACGATAAGGAGTGGGGCGTACCGGTCCACGACGACCGAACGCTGTTTGAATTTTTGATTTTAGAAGGTGCACAAGCTGGACTTACCTGGCAAACAGTGCTCAATAAGCGTCAGATCTATCGTAAAGCTTTTGCTAATTTTAATGTAAAGAAAATAGCCTCTTATGACGCCAAGGACGTTAAACGGCTCTTGGTCGACCCCGGCATTATCCGCAATCGTCTAAAAATTGTTGCTACTATCAAAAACGCCCAAGCCTTTTTAAAGGTGCAAAAGGAGTTTGGCTCTTTTGACCGGTACATTTGGCAGTTTGTCGGCGGTAAGCCGATTAATCATAAAATTAAATCCTTAACCGACATCCCCATTACCACTAAAGAGTCCGTGGCGATGAGTAGAGATTTGCTAAAACGTGGCTTTAAATTTGTCGGCCCCACTATCTGCTATGCCTTGATGCAGGCGGTTGGCTTAGTTAATGATCATGAGGTCACCTGCTTTCGGTATCTAATTATCAAGGCAACGCCTTGATAATTAGATCTATGTTAAAATAACTAAACTGGGGCACTGTTGCTTGGTGGTGGAGTATGCGCTGGAAGTTAAACCGCGCGTCGCTTTCCCCGTCCACGACGGCGGACTCGTTAAAGCCATTGGCATAACCAAACGCTTGCCCGAGATCTTTTTACCACAAGCGGGGATTGAGTTTGTCTATTTAGAACTCGGGCAAGAGAGAGAATTTTAAGTGGTCTCTATTTTCTACGGTCGTAGAAAATAGAGACCACATTGATTACGCTTTTAGGAAAAAATGGTAAAACCGTTATTATAGAGTTATGGAAAAACAGACGAGAGTTGGGGTCGGGGTTTTTATTTTTAAAGAAGGTAAATTTTTAATGCTTAAACGAGCTAATTCACACAGGTCCGGTAGTTGGTCCGTACCCGGTGGGCATTTGGAGTATGGGGAGTCATTTGAAAATACGGCCAAGCGAGAGGTGTTAGAGGAGGCAGGAATTAAAATAAAAAACCTATAAAGACAATGACCCCTCATGTTAATTTTCACCTCAGCATCACTATGCTAAACTAGCGACATATGAATAAAGATTTAATTATCGGGACAATTGTTTTGATTATTATCGTGATTGGTGGTTTGTGGTGGGCTAGCAAAACGCCGGTGGTGGTGCCAACTGATGGTGTATCCACTGGTGAGAACACGGTTACAACTTTACCAGAGGATCAAGGTGAGGCTTATTTAATTAATACCGCCTCTAGCACCTTTAAATGGATCGGGAGCTTTGTGGGAGGAATCAGCGAGGCCGGCACAGTTAAGGTGAGTCAAGGTCAGTTTAATGTGGTGGAGAATACGCTCACCGGCGGGCAGTTTACGATTGATTTAGACACGATTAAAGATAATGCTGGTAAAACGCAACTAGAAGACCACCTAAAAAATGCTGATTTTTTTGACGTGGCCAAATATCCAACCGCGACCTTGATGATTACTAAACTTGAGGCGGGCGATCCAGCTACGGCCGAGGCAGTAGTGACCGGTGATTTGACGATCAAGGGTATTACTAAGCCGATTACCTTTCCGGCGATTATTACGCTCGCTGGTAATACGATTACGGCTAAAGCTAAATTCTCCTTTGATCGCTCCTTGTGGGAGATTAAGTATGGTTCAGAGACTTTCTTCAAAAATTTGGGTGATAAAGTGATTAAAAATGAAGTGTCGGTAGAGGTGACCATTGTGGCGGTTAAACAGTAGAGCCCTAGTTTGCCAAAATTATCCCCATAGCTACTCAAAATCAATTTGGGTGTAAAATAAGTGAACATTAATCATTAATTTTTGCTAAAATATGCCCAAAAGTGCCAAAAAAGCTTCGAAAAAGACGTTTTCTCTCACTAAAATTAAGAAGCGTGATGGCACTTTAGTTGATTTTGATTTAATCAAGATCGAACAAGCAATTTGGAAGGCGATGCGTGTCGCCGGCGAGGGGGTCAACAAGGACGCGGTTAGAGTTGGTGGGTCGGTAGAGAAGACACTACTCTCCAAAATTCGAGCCACCACCGATTACCTACCGACTGTTGAGGAGATTCAAGATATTGTCGAACAGGAATTAGTCCACCATCAATTTGCAGCAACAGCCAAGGCTTATATCTTATACCGCGAGCGCCGGGCCGAGCTCCGGCGCCAAAAGGGCGATATTCCGGCCAAAGTACGCCAATTAGCCGAGGATAGTCAAAAATATTTCCGCAATGCTCTGGGCGAGTTTATTTATTACCGGACTTATTCGCGTTGGATTGAAGCGGAGAATCGTCGTGAGACCTGGATTGAGACAGTGGATCGCTATGTTGATTTTATGAAAGAAAATTTAGGCAACAAATTGACAATCACCGAGTATGAGGACATCCGCCAGGGGATTTTAAAACAGCAGGTGATGCCCTCCATGCGTTTACTTCAATTTGCCGGTAAGGCGGCTCGTGCTACTAGTGTTTGCGCTTACAACTGCTCTTATCTTGCTCCCAGCCAACTTGAGGATTTTGCCGAGATTATGTATATCTCAATGTGTGGTACTGGTGCTGGTTGGTCGGTCGAGAGTGCTAATATTCAACAATTACCGGTAATCAAACGTCAAACCGGTGTTAAATTAAAAACCCACGTTATTGCCGACAGTAAAGGGGGTTGGTGCGATGCTTTAACTCATGGTCTTAAAACGTGGTATGACGGTAAAGATGTTGATTTTGACTTCTCGCTCTTGCGTCCGGCCGGGGCGCGGCTACAAACGATGGGTGGTAAATCGTCAGGACCTGATCCACTTCGCGATCTGCTTCGTTTTGCCCGCGAGCGAGTGTTACGTCGCCAAGGCAAGCGCTTAACTAATTTAGATGCTCATGATTTGATTTGTAAAATCGGTGAGATTGTAGTAGCTGGTGGTGTTCGTCGCAGTGCCATGATCTCACTTTCGGATTTGGATGATGAAGGTATTCGCGATGCTAAAAAGGGACAATTTTACCTAACGGATCCACAACGAAGTTTGGCTAATAACTCGGCGGTGTATAACAATAAGCCCACCGCGGCCGAGTTTCTTGATGAGTGGGCCGCCTTAGTAGCCAGTGGCTCCGGTGAGCGTGGTATTTTTAATCGTGGTAGTCTAGCGACCACTTTGCCTAAGCGACGACTTAAGGCCCTAAAGGGGGTTATTGATAATTTAGGGACTAATCCCTGTGGCGAGATCATCCTCCAGTCAAAACAGTTTTGTAATTTATCGGAAGTGGTAGCTCGTCCAGAGGATACGCTTAAAACTTTGTTGCATAAAGTAAAATTAGCGACGATCTTGGGGACCTACCAATCAACTCTCACTAATTTTAAATATCTGTCCAAGGGCTGGAAGGATAATTGTGAAGCGGAGCGTCTACTGGGCTTGTCAATCACTGGTCAATGGGATGCCGAGGTGGTGCGCGATCCGGCGGTGCTCCGTAAGCTCCGAGATGAGTCGATTAGAGTTAATGAAATTTACGCTAAACGCTTTAAAATAAATACCTCGACTTGTATTACTTGTGTCAAACCTTCAGGCAATTTGTCTCAGACAGTGGACTGCTCCTCGGGGATGCATCCACGTCATGCACCGTACTACATCCGTCGAGTACGCATTGCCTCGACTGATGCCCTTTTTAAAATGCTTAAAGACCAAGGGGTACCCTATCATCCGGAAGTGGGGCAAAATGCAGAAACGGCGACTACTTATGTGATTGATTTCCCGGTCAAGGCGCCGGGGGGTTCGGTGTTTAAAAATGATTTATCGGCGCTACAACAATTAGAATATTGGCAAATGGTTAAAACTAATTACACCGAACATAATCCGTCGGTAACGGTGTCAGTTGGTGACGACGAGTGGCTCCAAGTGGCTAATTGGTTGTATGAACACTGGGATATTATTGGTGGGCTCTCTTTTTTACCGCGCGATAATCACGTCTATCAATTAGCCCCCTACGAGGAGATTACCAAAGCTCAATACGAAGAATTGTCTAAACAATGGGTGGGCATCGACTTCTCTAAAATCATTTCTTATGAGATGACTGACGAAACAGAAAATAAGCGCGAACTAGCTTGTGCTGGTGGCACTTGTGAGATCGAGATTACACCAGAAATACCTCAATCATAGACAGATCCTCTATCGTGGCTCTTTTGGCTGAAATTGACGGGATTCGGGGTGAATTTAAGGGGGGATTAAGAATGACACCTCAGGCGATTACCAACCTTAAGAGATCGACGCTGATTACTTCAGCTGGTGCATCCACCCGCATTGAAGGAGCGGACATCACTGACGAGAAAGTCGAGAAAGTTATGCGCGGGCTGACGGTTTCTAAATTTGCGGATCGTGACTCACAGGAAGTGCAGGGCTATCTTGAAACGCTTCAAAATGTATTCGACAGCTTTCAGGCTCTGCCGCTTCGGAAGAGTGTCATTACCTCTCTACATAATCAGCTTCTTAAATATTCGAATAAAGATGACACATATCGCGGAGGATACAAAAAGAAAGAAAATACAGTCGGTGTGGTAGGGGCGGACGGCAAAGTGGTAAAAATAATGTTTGAAACTACGCCAGCGTATCTCACCGGCAAAGAAATGCAGGAGCTCGTCGACTGGACTGCCGATGCACTTGAAAAGAATCGTTTCCACCAGCTTCTTATCATCGCTGATTTCATTGTCGAGTTTTTGAAAATCCATCCATTTGAAGATGGGAATGGACGTCTTTCGCGCGTCCTCACAAATCTTTTGCTTCTTCGCTCAGGCTACACTTTTGTGCAGTATGTCTCGCATGAGCAAGTTATCGAACGCCGCAAAGACGAATATTATATAGCGCTCCGCAAATCACAGGAGACATTTAAAACAGATCACGACACAATCTCGCCATGGTTAAATTTCTTTTTGTTTGTTGTGCAGGAGCAAGCTACCAAAGCTCTTTCGTATCTGCAGGCAGAAAAAATTGAAGATACCCTTTCGCCTAAGCAATACGAGGTTTGGAAATACCTCTCAAGCGTTAAAGAAGCAGCTCCAGGGGAAATTGTGAAAGCGACCAATATGGCGCTGGGGACAGTCCGCCAAGCGCTGGATCGTCTCGTCGAGCTCGGCGAAATTAAAAGAGTGGGACGAGGCCGGGCCACGCGCTACATTAAAGTTTAAAGGAACAATATGGAAAAATTTAGGCCACAACTGAAGGCGGACACCGGAGAATTTCAAGAACTGACTTCATACCTTTGGAAGAATGGAAGCAGCCGGGATTTTCTTTCATGATGAATGCGATAGAAGACCCGCGTGACAATAATTTTGTTGCTGAAAGTTATCCGAAATTTAGGGAGCAGATGGCACTGACATAACACAAAACCTCCCGCCAATTGGCGGGAGGTTTTGATATTGTTTGCCTGATCTATAAGCCGAATTCTGTATCCAGACGTTTTAGTCTGGACGATAGTTATTTATCTAAGCCCCTCGATTACTCTCGGGGTCAAGCGGCACTACAAAGTAGAAGTTGGAGGTGGGAAGTTAGAAATTAGATTATCCAACTTCCCACCTCAAATCTCCAACCTCTAAATTATCACGGCCTTGCATCACGTCGGGTTTACCAAGTATCCGTATCGCTACGGATTCTCTATGGTGGCGTAAACCTCCATAGACTTTTCACCTTTCCCCGCCACAACCTTAAAAGATATTGGCGGGTAGTATTGTCTCTGTGGCACTGTCCCTCAATTGTATTCACATACAACTGGGTGGGCGTTACCCACGACGTACTTCTAAATCAAAGATCAAGGATGTTCGGACTTTCCTCCCCACTACTGGCGGGGCAACTATCCGACCAGGCTCTTTCACTATAGCACAAAACACCCTAAAAATCAATCAACTAATTTTCGTCTTAGTTTTGGGCCCAGATCACGGCTGGCGGCGATTTGCTGGAGAGTGTGGAGATTATAACGACGATAATGATTGTCGGGCTGGCGGGTGGCTTTTAAAATTCCCTTTTTGTCCCAGATCCGCAAAGTGGCGGGGGAGACACCTAACCACTCGGCCGCCTCTTTGATGGGTAATAATTTCTTTAATTTAATTCGTGGTTGCGTCATAATGGGTTTGTCGTTTATAATTAAAGAACTTCTATGTTTATAAAGCAATGGCCAACCTTTGAGATCATCGCTCTGTGGGTCTTAACCGCTTTGATTATCTTAGCACCACTTTTATTTTTACCTATCCTTGGTCTGACTATTGATGTCGGTAAAACCCTTATTCTGTCGTTCGGTATCATTGCCGTTTTAATCTTATGGTTGATCAGTCTTTTGCAAGAGAGCCATTTAACTTTACCTAAAACGATCGGCTTGTTAGCTCCGGTGCCACTGTTAGTTGGCCTGTTAATCTCGGCGCTTTTTTCCGGTGCAATCCGTTTTTCGCTTTATGGCAGTGGCTATGAACATGGAACGGTCTGGTTTTGGTTGGTTTTAAGTTTAGTTTTTGGCTTATCAGCGATTATTTTCCAATCCAAAGAACGGGTAATCCGTGTCTGTTTGGGTTTATTGGCAGCTAGTATTTTAGTCTTTTTATTCCAAGCTTTATTAATTATCTTTGGGCCATTTAATTGGCTCGCTATTTTTAGTACCAAAACAGTCAATTTAATCGGTAAGTGGAATGAGCTCGCCGTCTTTTTTGGCCTCATCGCTACTATGGCGGTGAGTATTTGGGAATTAGTGCCCCCAAAGGGTTCCAAAGTAATTTCTTACTTAGTCAGGGTTAGTTTGATTACCAGTTTAATTGCACTCGCTTTTATTAATTTTTACCGTGTCTGGTTGGTATTAGCCGTATTAAGTTTAATTTTATTTATTTACTTGATAGTGATGCGTGAGAGAAGTAATTCCGGCGAGCACCGTCGGATTATTCGGCCGGTATTTATTGTCTTGGTGGTCGCTATCATCTTTTTAACTATTGGTCAGACTAGTAATGTGGTTGGTCGCGGTCTTAATTTAATGACCATCAAACTAGGGGTCAATTCTATTGAGGTCTGGCCGACAGAGAGTGCTACTTGGGCGGTGTTTAAACAGGCGATTATTAAAGACCCCTTGCTTGGTGTTGGGCCGGGGCAGTTTACTAACAGTTGGCTGGTCTTTAAGCCATCAGGAGTCAATAATAGTCCATTTTGGGCAGTCGATTTTGATGCCGCCAGTGGTTATTTGCCGACTTTTTTAATTACCGCCGGAGGAGTCGGCCTATTGGGGGTTTTGGCTTTTTTGCTACTTTTTGGTTTTGGTATAATTAGGAATATTTTTACCGTTACTACCGACAAAAGTGGCCATAGTTTGGCGTTAGTAATTCTACTCGTAACAGTGTATGGTTGGATTTTTAGCCTTTTTTATGTACCGAGTGCCGCTTTGTTGATTATCACTATGGCTTTGTCGGGGATGAGTTTCGGTGTTTTAGTGGCGATCAAGCGATTGCCGATTTATGAATTATTTTTAGCGCATAATCCGCGCATCAATTTTATCTCTATTTTGGTAATAATTTTCAGTTTAATTTTGAGTATTGGTGCTGGTTATTTATTAATTCAAAAAATGGTTTCAATTTATTGGTTTCAACAAGGTCTAAGTTTGGTCCAAAATGGCAAGTCGGTAGACGAGGTCGAACCCTACTTCTTAGCCGCGGCCAATTGGAGTGATAGTGAGATTTATGAGCGAGCTTTGGCTGATGTCGGTTTAGCTAAGATTAGTTTATTATTATCATCCAACAATGAAACTTCACCGGAGACGGTGCGGGCCCAATTTGAGGGTTTGCTCTCTACCACTTTAATCGCGACTAAAAGGGCTATTGATCACAATCCTAATAATTATTTAAATTGGATTGCTTTAGCTCGTGTTTATGAGTCACTAGTACCGCTTAAAATTCCGGGTGCTTACGAGCAAGCCGTCGCTACTTATGCCGAGGTCGCTAAACGTAATCCCACTAGCCCGGCGATTGATTTATTGCTTGCTCGTTTAGAGTTGGCGCTTAATGATCGCAAGGCCGCACGCGAGCACTTGCTGACAGCGGTAGCTAAAAAAGCTAATTATACTGACGCTCTCTTTTTGTTAGCCCAACTTGATGTGGAATCAGGCAACTTAAAAGAGGCGATTATTCGGGCCGAGAACGCTGTTCTCCTCTCACCCAATGATGGCGGGATCTTTTTCCAACTTGGTTTTTTACGTTATCGAGCCGGCGACTACGTTGAGGCTAGACAAGCGCTTACTAGAGCCACTGACCTCATATCTAATTATGCTAATGCTCAATATTTTTTGGGTTTAGCCGAGTCAGCTCTGGGTAATCGTCAAGCGGCTATTAATCAATTTGAGGCGGTAGCTGCTCTTAATCCCGGTAATGCCGAGGTCAAATCCATTTTAGCTAATTTGCGCGCGGGCCGAGCACCATTTGCCACTGGTACCAAAGATACGCCAGAGAAGCGCTCTACCCCTCCAGTCAAAGACAATTAGTATATGGTTAAAAGTTTGCTCAAACTTTTAGATCGCGAATTAAGCGGCCTGCATCAGGCGGCTTTGTTTTTATCGATTTCAGCTTTAACTTCACAATTACTAGGTTTAGTCCGTGACCGTCTATTGGCCAGTGCTTTTGGAGTGGGACGGACACTGGATATTTATTATGCTTCTTTTCGGATTCCGGATCTGGTTTACGTGTCGGTGGCCTCACTGGTTTCCGTTACGGTGCTTATCCCTTTTGTACTGACACGTTTGGCTGACGGTAAAGAAGCGGAGGCCAAGCGTTTTTTGTCTGGAGTGGTGACTTTATTTAGTTTAATGATGGTGCTAGTTAGTGTGGGACTTTATATCATAATACCTTGGTTAATCATCAGAGTGGTACCAGGGTTTACGGTGGTTGATCAATTAACGGTGGTCGAGTTGTCGCGGATTATTTTAATATCACCGTTTTTACTTGGCTTATCTAATTTATTTGCCAGTATTACTCAAGCTTATCGGCGTTTTGTTATTTACTCGCTTAGTCCGATTTTTTACAACTTAGGTATTATTTTTGGTATCTTATGGCTATATCCCTACCGGGGCCTTAGTGGTTTGGCTTGGGGAGTAGTCTTGGGGGCGTTATTGCATTTAGTTATCCAATTACCGACGATTACTAAACTGGGATTTTTGCCGACATGGCGTTTAGTCAATTGGCAGGAGATTAAACCGGTCTTAGTTGTGTCCTTACCACGCACGTTTACTTTGGGTTGTCATCAATTGGTCCAAGTTGGTTTAGTGATGATCACTTCGCTCTTGCCAATTGGCTCGATTGCGGTTTTTACTTTTGCTTTAAATTTACAATCAGTGCCGCTGGCTTTAATTGGTGTCAGCTATTCGGTAGCCGCCTTCCCTACCCTCACGGCCCTTTACACTAAAGGCTCTCGGGCAGAATTTTTAAGTCATATTGGTCGGGCGGCCCGGCACATTGTCTTTTGGTCGGTACCGGTAATGGTGTTGTTTATGGTCTTACGAGCGCATATTGTGCGGGTGATTTTAGGTGCGGGTGCTTTTGACTGGACGGCTACTCGTTTAACCGCCGCCGCGGTGGCTATTTTTGTTTTGTCGTTAGCGGCTCAGAATTTAGTCTTGTTATTGGTCCGGGGTTATTATGCTGGCGGTAAAACTAAAACACCGTTAGTGGCCGCAGGCGTAATGTTGGTTATTACCTCCACCTTAGCTTGGGTCTTGGTGACGGCGTTTAATACCTCATCCTCACTTCGGTTAATGGTTGAGTCATTATTGCGCATTCCGGAAGTACCCGGTACGGCGGTCATTATGATCCCATTGGCTTTTACCATTGGCGTCACTATACAAGGATTATTATTGTGGCAGTGGTTTCGTCGCGATTTTGGCTGGGTCACGACTGGTCTGCGTCGCGCGACCGCGGAGTCACTGGGTGCCTCTTTAATTGGCGGCGTAGCTGCTTACAGTGTGTTGCTCTTGATTGGTGAGTCCATACCGCTGTCCACTACACTCGGAGTTTTAACTCAAGGATTATTAGCGGGAATCGTTGGGATTATCGTCATTGCGATATTACTACTTTCGATCAGTAATCAAGAAATAGTCGAATTAAAACGCTCTCTCACTCGCCGCCGCTCCCAAGAAACCATCGTGCCTGAAGTTGGCGAATTATAAGCGATGTTATATAGTAGCTTTATATGAAGAAATATATAGCCATTGGCCTGGTTTTATTAGCCATAATCGTAGTGCCAGTGGGAGTAGTCCAAGCTCAAACTTTAGCTACTTCCTACAATCAACAATTGATTAATTTATTGAGGGAACAAATCCAAGTTTTAACCCAAATACTGCAAAAATTATTGGCTAGGCAAACGACAGCAAATTGGCAAACGTATTCATTTAATAATTATCAATTTTTGTATCCTTCGGGATGGGTTGCTAATCCATTATCAAACGGAGCCACTTTTGCTGTGGATGGAGAGCATGTAGGTTCTCTACGTTGTCCCATTAGAGAAGTTGGATATGAAGCATGGGATATAGAATCTCAGACGAGGGAAATTAAGCAAGCCGGAAAGACATATAAAGTTGAGTTGTGGAATCTAAAGGATAGAGACAGAAAAGCGGCGAGTGATTTTAGTTTAATTTTCATTAACAGGGATGATTTCCAACAATCGTGTGAGTTGGGTGTAGCAACTGGAAAAAATTATGATCCTAAAATTGCCCAACAAATTTATTCCTCCGTTGCTATACAGAACACCCCTGTTAGTACTTCATTAGTTCCAATCATAAAAAACAATTGGGGTGTTTCTTTTACAAAATCACCCAACTGGAATTTGATTAGTGATACTGGTGACCGTATAGAACTTAAGCAAGTCTCAGGAGATTCAGTAGGGGATACAATTGATATTAGCTATATATCAGGCACCAGTATTACTACTTCTGACACAAAATTTGGTACGGTTACTTATTATTACGATGAGAGTAATCAGCGATGGATGACAAATGTGCGCCAGAGTGAAAAAACTGGCGAAACATTATCCCCAATAGCAACTCCATATATTTACTATCCATACACCGCAGATGGTTTGCCAGTACTTGTGGGGGCTGGACGTTGGGCCACATTTATTATCCCGTTGTCACATAGCACGTTTCTTAAACTTCATATAGATGGTTCCGGTAAAACTAAACCACTTGATGATTTACTCCGAACAATTAAGAAGATTTAATAACAAAACAGAGTGAAAAATATCTATTGTTGATGAGCAAAGATTTTAAGGAAGTAAAAGAAAAACTCAAGCAATTACTCGCCTGAGCTTATCTTTGTTTTTACCCCTTGCGGGGAGGGCCGAAGCCATTTGTACCTATAGGTTAGCATACTAGGCTAAAAATTGTAAGTTTTTTATGATACCTCGCGAGTTATGATAGGATAGGGCGATGGCGGAGAAGATTAGAAATTTTAGTATTATTGCTCACATTGATCACGGTAAGTCCACTTTGGCTGACCGGCTCCTTGAGCGTACCGGAACGATTGAACAGCGTAAGATGAAGAATCAAGTCTTAGACCGGATGGACTTGGAGCGCGAGCGGGGGATTACTATTAAAATGCAGCCGGTGCGAATGAGCTATCGGCATCAAGGGGAGACTTATGAATTTAATTTAATTGATACGCCGGGACATATTGATTTTTCGTACGAAGTATCGCGAGCCTTGCAGGCAGTAGAAGGAGTCATTTTATTGATTGATGCGACACAGGGCGTACAGGCGCAAACTTTATCAGTGTTGTCGTTAGCTCGAACATTCGACCTTACTATTATTCCTGTGCTTAATAAAATTGATTTACCAATTGCCCGAGTCGAGGAGGTACGAACCGAGGTTGCTAAATTATTGGAAGTAAATCCGGACACTATTTTAGCGGTGTCCGGTAAAACCGGCGCGGGCGTGGATGAATTATTGGTTGAGATTGTGAAGCGAGTACCACCACCGGTCGACAGTGTACCCAATGGCTCGCGAGCTTTAGTGTTTGATTTTGAATATTCTACTCATCGAGGTGTGATCGTGTACGTAAGAGTCTTAGATGGCATCTTAACAGCTGGTAATATCCTCCATTTTGTAGGTAGTGGTGAGGGTTGTGTAGTAGGCGAAGTTGGCTTTTTTGCTCCCGAACGTACCCCAGCTACGGCCCTAAAAGCGGGTGAAATCGGTTACATTGTCACTGGACTTAAAAAGCCAGGTTTGGCCCATGTGGGTGATACCTTAACCGGTAGAGAAGCTCTACCGGCTGTACCGGGCTATGAGCAACCTCGACCGGTGGTCTGGGCTTCGGTGTATCCGGAGAGTCAGGATGACTTCCCGGTTCTTAAACAGGCTTTAGAGCGGCTCAACCTCTCGGATTCAGCTTTTACCTTTGAGGAGGAGTCGTCTGGCGCTTTAGGGCGGGGTTTTAGAATTGGCTTCCTTGGTATGCTCCACTTGGAGATTATTACCGAGCGCTTGCGACGAGAGTTTGGCTTAACTCTGATTGTGGCCACACCAACCATCAGTTATGAGGTCACTAATAATATTACCGGTGAGACCGCTCTTATTTACTCGCCAACTCGCTTTCCTGAAGAGACCAAAAATTACTCGATCCGTGAGTTGTGGGTGACAGTAACGTTGATTACACCGCCGGAGTATTTGGCGGCGATTATGCCACTTCTTTATGAACATGAAGCAATTATTATAAATACCGACAATTGGTCGGCTGGTCGAACGGCATTGACGATTAATATGTCACTTCGTGAGTTAATGCGCCACTTTTTTGATAAATTAAAAAGTATTTCCTCCGGCTTCGCTTCGCTCTCATACCGGATTGGGGAATGGCAACCGGCGGAGGTAGTGCGCCTCGATGTGTTAGTTAATAGCGAAATCGTGGCCGCTTTTTCGCGGGTAGTGGCGCGACGCCAAGTGGAGCATGAGGCTAAAGTGGCGGTGGAAAAATTAGCTAGATTATTGCCACGACAATTAATCGCGGTTAAAATCCAAGCTCAAGCGCTGGGACGGATTATCTCTTCAGAAACTTTATCCGCTCTCCGTAAAGATGTTACCGGTTACTTGTATGGTGGTGATATCACTCGCAAAATGAAGTTGCGCGAAAAACAAAAGAGAGGGAAGAAAAAAATGCAAGCGCGCGGTTCGGTGGAGATCCCTGATAATGTTTTTTTACAAATGATGAGGGCCGACAGTAATTAAAATTGGATTAAGTAAAAATGGGAGCAAGGTAAAGGAGAATCATTCCCACAATCACGATAAAGCCGACGAAGGCCCATAAAGGCGAAATTTTATTTTTTGGTTTGCTGGAGTAGTTCATGTATAGTACTATACAGGCACAATGACTCGCTGGCAAGGTAATAAACGAGCTTCGGTTTTTACTCCGGTGTTGGTGGTACTACTTGTTATTATAGTAATCGTTTTGACTAAATCAGTTTATGGTTTGTATCAAAAAAAGGTAATTACAACTAATCATCGTCAACAAACCGAGCAAGAGTTAAGTGAGTCAGAAGCGCGCAAGGCCGCCTTGGTGGCCGTCGTTGAGCTTCTTAAAACCCCACGTGGCGAGGAGGCCGAAATTAGAGCCAACTTCCCCATCGTTTGGCCCGGCGAGCAGGTGATAACGGTGGTAGAAGATACGAGTGCTTCTTCTAATGCTTCGACAACGGAAATTTCGCTCTGGCAGAGGCTGTTCCAAGAGATGTTTAAGAAGAAAAATTAAATGCGGGATTGGTTCAATGGCAGAACACGTCCTTCCCAAGGATGAGACATGGGTCCGATTCCCATATCCCGCACATGTCCCAAGGATTTAAAAAAGTTAAAGAGGATTTTGGGTGTAAGTTAAGTTGCGGTAAATCGTCATTTGTGGTTATATTGTAATTATGAAAAATATCATCCAATTTCATATCTCTAAAGGGGAAAAATACTATGTCGCCGAAGGGGTTGATGTGGCTATTGTGACTCAAGGTAAAACGCTTGATGAGCTGGCTCTAAATATAAAGGAGGCGGTAGAACTCCATTTTGAGGACGAAAATGCCAAGTCTTTAGGTTTTACCAACTCGCCGTCTGTCTTATTGAATTTCGAACTCCCGCAGTTGTCGTATGCCTAAATTAAAAAGGCTCTCTCAAAAAGAAGTCATCAAAATTCTTGAGGGCTTTGGTTTTATTGTTGCTAAACAAAGAGGTAGTCACATCAAGATGAGAAGGGAAACTGATTTTGGTTTTCAAATACTGACTGTCCCTAATCATAGAGATATTGATAGGGGTACTTTAAAAGCGATTTTTAATCAGACTAGTAAATTTGTATCGGAAGATGAATTAAGGGATAAGTTTTATACCAAATAATAACCATGTCCCAAGGATTTAAAAAAGTTAAAGAGGATTTTGGGTGTGAGAAGTGTGGCGCGGAGGTGGCGGGGGATGGGTACACTAATCATTGCTCTAAGTGTTTGTGGAGTAAACATGTGGACGTAACACCCGGCGATCGGGCGGCACAATGTGGTGGCTTAATGGAGCCTAAAGTGGTTAAACTGGAAGGCGGGGAGTTTATTATTGAGCACGTTTGCGTTAGATGTGGTTACATTAAACCCAATAAAGCGGCCAAAAATGATGAGCTTGGGGATTATTTGACTGATATGGTAAAATAAAACAGCATGAAAAAAGTAACAATCTACTCCACTCCCACTTGCCATTACTGTAAAATGGCTAAAGAGTTTTTTAAAGCTAACGGCGTGACCTATGAGGAGTTTAATGTAGCCGCTGACGCCGTGAGGCGTAATGAGATGATTGCCAAGAGCGGCCAAATGGGTGTGCCAGTGATTATTATTGATGATCAGATTTTAGTTGGTTTTGATCAAGCTAAGTTAAGCTCCCTGCTCCTGTAGTTCAATGGATAGAACAACCCCGTCCTAAGAGGTAAATATAGGTTCGACTCCTATCGGGAGCACTAAAACAAATAATAAAAGCGCCGATTGATTTCGGCGCTTCAAATCCCAATCATAACAGTGCCAGCTATTTTTATTTTATTGATCCAATAGTCACTAAACCTCCATTGTAAACTAGACTCGAGGTGGCGAGTGAATTGAGCTTTTAATAATCTACTCATTGAACCAAATATTGGTAGTTGGTTGTTGCCCAACCAAATACCACCTTCATCGTCAATGTACAAATGGCTGTCATCTTCGATAGCGAATCTGACCGGCAAAAAGCAGAGCGGTGGGCTATGATGACGGATTTCTGTAACCGTTAAGCCCGTAGTGGGATCATTACTCAAGAAAAATCCATTGGTGTCTGGTTTCAGATCACTTTGTTGCCAATCACGACGTCCTAATGTGAAAGTTCGGCGATATCCTCCACGAGGAACAGCTAAAGGTACAAATCCCCAGACAATAAAAGGTTGGTCTGTTGTTACCATCGGTATTCTCCCCATCGATTGTAGTTGAAGTTAAAGAACTGATTCTATATCCAGTGTGCGCCTAGCGACAAAGACCGTCAAGATGAGTTATAATAAAACTGTGACTAATTCGGAATTAGATGAAATTAAGGAATTAGCGACCGATAATAATCGGATCTTGCGCAAGTTGCTTGGTTATCAGCGGCGGCAATTCTTTTGGTTTATTTTACGTTGGGTGGTGGTCATTGGACTAACCTTAGGTGTTTTTTACTACCTCGAACCCTACCTAAAACCTTTAGTTGAAACTTACCGCTCCTTACTGTTATTATAAATTTTGCGCCATAAGCGCAGACAAGCCGAGGTAGCTCAGTTGGTAGAGCATTCCCCTGAAGAGGGAAGGGTCACCGGTTCGAGACCGGTCCTCGGCACCACGTAAAGTCGCTACGCTCTCACGTGGCAAGCCACTTTAAACTGACCTGACTTTTACTTTTTGGATTTTGGCTTTGTCGATTTTAGGGAGACGGAGAGTAAGGAGACCAAAACGTTCAGTCGCTTCAGATTCTTCGGCTTCCACTTCAGCGGGTAGTAAAATAGTGCGGGTAAATGAGCCCCAATACAATTCTTTTTGGAAATAGCTCTCATCGTCCACGACACTGGGGCGTTCGCGATGGCCTTTAATAGTGACCAATTCGCGAGTGATGGTCACCTGCAAATCTTCGGGTTTGACGCCGGCGACCATTGATTGGATCACGATCTCGTTGGCGGTTTGATAAACATCAACCGAAAGTTCGCCCTCCTCCGGTTCATCCTCAAGCCAGTTAGCTGAGGCGGGACCAGCTTTACCATTTATCGGCGCATCAACAATAGTCTCATCCGCTGAGACACTGCCGGTAATCCGTTCAAAAAATGATCGTTTTTCTTTAGACATAAGTAGTAGGTGGAGTAGTAACAACAATAGTTCGTTTGACTCGCTCAAACAAAAGCAAAATCAAAATCGCCGAGAGCCATAAAAATGCCAACACTTTAATTATATCACGACTATCAGTACTAATTATAAAGAAATTAAACAAGGCGTGCAATCCGGTAGCCGTGCATAACCCGACTAAAAAATATTCGATTTGTTTGATATGGGGAGCGTAAAAGGAGAGAGCGACCATTCCGCCAATGACTGCCGAAGAGACCACGTGCAAAATAGTTGCGCCTAAAAAACGTAAATTGCCAGTTAAAAAAAGTTCCGCGGCTCCACCTAATGTCCCTGCATTGAGTAAAAAGAGGCTGTTTTCCATCGCACTAAAGCCTAACGCAATGGTAATCATATAAATCATAGCGTCAACCGGCTCATCAAACGAGGCAAGACGGAAGATGGTGGCGGCGGCTAAACCATATTTGATCATCTCTTCAATTAAGGACCAAGTAATAATGACAGTTACTTGTTGATTAAAGGGTAGGGTTATGAGCGAGTCGGCCGGGGAGTAGCCTGGAGCGATAACCATTAAAGCGATTCGTTCTAAAATAAAAGCCAAAAAGACAGCCATCGCTCCGAGTAAAAATGAAAGCACGATTAAACGCTTGGGCTCGGGGCGAGTACCGTCCTCTTTAAGCCAAAACCACAACCAAACCACAGCCGGGGCCACACCGCCAATGATGGCCGCTAAATTAGGCGATTCGGTTATAAATTGGAGGACAGCGGCCATGGGGTAATAATGAGCAATTGATGATTAGAGTGATGAGGAGTCAGTAGCGACCAAACTTCTTCCGTAATAAAGGGCATAAACGGATGCAAGGTGCGTAAACTGCCGTCTAAAATTTTAAACAATAACTGCCGGCGAGAATTGGCGGCATCGGTTTTTAAGATGATTTTAGATTCTTCAATTAACACATCAGCTAACTCGTGCCATATATAATGATACAATTTTTCAGCCGCTAAGTGAAATCGATAATGTTCTAAATCACCAGTCACTTCCTTAATCACTGCCTCAAATTGTTTTAATAATAAGTGATCGATCTCGGTTAAGTCAGTTTTTACCCAATCTTTATTTTGCTCTAATTCAGTAATAATAAAACGGGCCACATTCCACAATTTATTAGCAAAGTGCTTGTAAGCTTTAACTTTATCACGAGCGAGAGCCAAGTCAGTTCCTGGTGTATTGCCCACCACTAAAGCCATACGCAGAGCATCGGTGCCGAACTCATTAATTAGCTCTTCAGGGCTAACTACATTACCTTTAGATTTACTCATTTTTTGACCCTTAGCGTCATTGACCAAGCCATGCAAGTAAACAGTGTGGAAGGGGACTTGCCCGGTTAAGTACAGACCAAAAATAACCATTCGTGGTACCCATTTAAAAATGAGGTCGTGGCCCGTTTCCATGACACTGGTGGGGTAAAAAGTTTTAAAGTCAGCATGATCCGGATAACCAAGGACTAATTGCGGCCATTGCCCACTAGAGAACCAGGTATCAAAAGTATCGGTATCGGTTCGCATTGGGCCACTACAACTAGGACAAGTAGTTATTTTATTTTCTAAATCGGGCATACCACTGCGACAAGCGTCACAAATTTTAGCCGGTATTGGTATGCCCCACACAATTTGGCGCGAGATGTTCCAATCAATAGTGTTTTCCATCCAATACAAAAAGATTTTGCGCTGATTGTCGGGGATAAATTTAATCTGGCAGTCATTAACCGCTTTAACCGCTTGGTCAGCTAGCGGCTTCATTTTTACAAACCACTGATCGCGGATTTGAGGCTCAATAGCGGTGCCACATTTGTAACAAGTTTTAACCGCGTGGTTATATTTATCTTCCACTTTAACTATCAAACCTTTAGCTTGTAACTTTTCCATAATTTTAGCTCTAGCCTCTTTGATTTTTAAGCCGGCTAAATCGCCAGCGACTGGCAATAATTTACCGTGTTCATCAATAATCTGCTCTTTACTTAAATTGTGTCGCTTAGCGATCTCAAAGTCGGTCGCATCATGCCACGGGGTGATGGTCATCACGCCGGTGCCAAAATTCATATCAATAACGTCATCTTTAATAACAGTGGCGGTAATCGGGCCATTAATCCACTCCAGCTCAAGTTGTTGGCCATGAGTGTAATTAGCGTAGCGCTCATCATCGGGGTGCGTTACCACATACTTATCGCCAAATTTGGTCTCGGGGCGAGTAGTCGCAATCACAAATGGGCCGTATTGGAGGTAATAAAGGGGATCAACTTGCTCCACAAACTCGGTCTCAACGTCGGAGAGCGAGGTGCCGTGTTTAGAGCACCAATTAACAATGCGCTCGCCGCGGTAAATTAAATCGTCGTCAAACATTTTTTTAAAGGTGCGTCCTACTTCGGCCACGACCTCAGGATCTAAAGTAAATTTTTCGCGACTCCAGTCACAAGAGGCGCCGAGGCGACGTACCTGGGCCTCCATATTGGTTTTATTCTCTAAAGTAAACGCTAAAATTTCTTGATAGAGCTCCTCACGCGACATTTTAAATCTTGATCGTCCCTCTTTTTCTAACTTTTTCTCGTAAACAATCTGTGTTTCAAACCCGGCATGATCGGCCCCTGGGACCCATAACGCGCGCTTACCTTGCATTCGGGCATAGCGAGTCATGATGTCCTCAAGCGTAATAAAGAGGGCGTGTCCGGCGTGTAAGTCACCATTAGCATTTGGCGGCGGCATAATAATGGTGAATGATTCGCCTTTGCCTTGAGGAGCAAAGTGATTACCGTCCTCCCACTCTTTATAAATCCGCCCTTCAGTCTGGGCGGGATCATAAGGTTTAGTTAGTTTGTCCGGAACATTGGCCATTTTTATGTTATCTTAACAAGAAATAACCCTAAATTAAAGGTTAAGCGGGAGCGTACCCTTGGCGATTAGGTCGTCAGCGGTGGTGATTTGGTCGGGAGCTATAAACTCGTTTTTGAGGTAACGGACATAGGCGGCCATAGCGATCATGGTGGCGTTGTCGGTGGCTAATTGGAAGTCGGGGATTAATAATTGGAATTCGGGATTGGTTGTTTGGAATTTAGTGGCCAAGAGCGCAAAGTGATGTCTGAGTTTTTGATTTGCTATGACGCCACCACCAATAATTAAAGTCTGAATATTAAATTGTTGTAACGCTTTTTTGGTTTTGGTAGTTAAAACATCAATCACTGCTTGTTGGAACTCATAAGCTAAGGTTTCTTTATCTTGCTCACTTAATTCACCATGTTTTTCGATCGCGTAACGTACGGCGGTTTTGAGACCGGAAAAAGAAAAGTCGAAGTCAGGAGAGTCGATCATTGGTCGCGGTAAATTCCATCTTTTATGAGGACTCTCCTCATAAGGTTCCGAGGAGAGTCCTCGAGAGGCGAGGTGGCTAACCGCTGGTCCGCCGGGGTAAGGCAAACCCATTAAGCGTGCCACTTTATCAAAGGCTTCACCTACGGCATCATCGCGCGTAGCGCCAATTTGTTCGTATTGGCCCCAACTATGAACCAAATCAAGCTCGGTATGTCCACCACTCACAATTAAAGCCAAAGCCGGGAAGGCGACTCCACCAACTGGTGGATTAGTTAACGGTGAAATGATGTGTCCCTCCAAATGATTGGCCGGTATCAAAGGCTTTTTCCAAGCGAGCGCCAAGGCGCGAGCAGCATTGAGACCGACCCAAAGCGCTGGCTCAAGCCCCGGACCTTGAGTAACAGCAATCGCATCAATATTTGGGGTATTAGTTTGTTGTAAAAATTCAATTAAATTATCTTTAAGCTCTACTTCTCGTTCTAATCCGCCAGCCGGCGGATTTTCTACCGGCTTTTCACTACTTTCTGCTTTACTTAACACTTGAGCGAGTAACGGCACTAAATTTTTACCATGCTCGCGTTTAGCTAAAGTAGGTACCACTCCGCCCCAAGCGGCATGAGTGGCCGTCTGCGAGGAGACCTCATGAGCTAGCACTGTAAACGCGGGCGCGCTTAAATCACCACTAGCCTCCACCAAGCTCACGGCGGTGTCGTCACAACTAGTCTCAATAGCTAAAATACGCATGAGCTTACACTAGCACAATCTGGGATCTTAAGTTAGAGTTAATAGATGCTTATTTTAATTTCCATTGCCGCCTTTTTAGCCACAATGTTTGGCGGTCTGTTTGCGCTTAAATTTAAAGATCGACTCCATTTAATTTTAGGTTTTAGCGCCGGCGCAGTGATTGGCGTTGCTTTTTTTGATTTAATCCCGGAGGCGCTTGAGTTTGGTGGTGGGGTTTATAATGCCTCGACGATTATGACGGTGACGGCACTGGGTTTTGTGACCTATTTAATTTTAGATCGATTTTTTTATTTCCACACTCATGATGATACTGAGCATAGCCAGCGTGGCGTATTAGGGGCAGGGAGTATCTCGGTCCATAGTTTCTTAGATGGCACAGCGATCGGCCTGGCTTTCCAAGTCTCGGCGGTGTTGGGGGCAGTGGTGGCGCTGGCGGTGTTGGCCCACGGCTTTTCGGACGGAGTTAATACCGTTGGCTTGATCATTAAAAACGGTGGCATACGGCGTACGGCTTTGTGTTGGCTGTCGGTTGACGCCATAGCACCAGTACTAGGTATCGCCTCAACTATGTTTTTTACTTTATCGGCCGCGAGTCTCGGTTTGGTACTCGCTTTATTTGCGGGTTTTTTCCTCTATATTGGAGCGAGCGATTTACTGCCCGAGAGTCATCATACCCATCCTACTCACTGGACTACTATTATGACCATTTTAGGTATTGTTGTCTTATATGGAATGATTGCATTAGCGGGGCTGTAAAAAGTTTGGTGGTCGATACAGGACTCGAACCTGTGACCTCCACAATGTCAATGTGGCGCTCTAACCAGCTGAGCTAATCGACCTTGAAATTGTAAATCCTCCTTCACTTCGCTGAAACTAGAGGAAGGCGGAGAAGGTGAGATTTGAACTCACGAAGGAATTGCTCCCTTGCCGCATTTCGAGTGCGGTGCCTTAGACCACTCAGCCACTTCTCCAAAACTTGGTTTATCCTATCACTTTTTGTACTTTTTGCCAAAAAAGCCAAAAATTGTTAGAATTTAAGCGTTTTTAGGTACACCTTTCGGCCCTATCGTCTATCGGTTAGGACACAAGCTTTTCAAGCTTGGAAGCCGGGTTCGATTCCCGGTAGGGTCACCCGCCGAGACAAGCTCACGGTTGGCGATGGCTTCGAACGGAAAAGACAGTGTAATATCAACGTTTCTTGCGGTCACCCGCCGGTTCGAGGTGACAATTTCCACCAATTGCCGCTT